>DASYZF010000035.1:0-3075 GCA_035946515.1 Gammaproteobacteria bacterium
GCTGCCCAAGTACTGGTAGTACGTGGAGTTCAGCATGTTGATCGCATTCAGGTTCACGGTCAGGTAGCTGTTGATGGCATAGCCCGCCGCCGCATCCAACTCCTTGAAGGCGTCCGTGTAGGTGGACGGGGCGCCCGCCACGTAACCACCCGCCAGATAACTGCTGCGGTAGCTGTAGGCGATACTGGCATTGAAGCCGTTCTTCTCGAAGTAGGGGCTGATGGCGTAGGTGTTCTTCGAGTTGTAGGGCATCGCGGCACCGCTGCTGGTGCTGGCGTCGGAGTAAGTGTAGTTCGCCCGCAGACCGAAGCCGGTGTCGGCGAAGGCCTGCTGGTAGCTCACCGCGAAACCCTTCACCGTGGCCGTGCCGCCGTCCACCGGCTGGGTCACGCTGTAGTTGCAGACGCCTGCGGCGGTGCACTGGCCGGACTTGACCAGCGCTCCACCGGTGGCGTTCTGGTAGCCGGGCAGTGTCCAGGAACCATTGATACGCAGCTCATTGGTCGCGGCGTTCACGATGTAGTTGCGCACGTCCTTGTAGAACAGCGAGCCCGCCAGGGCGGAATCCGGCGCGAAGTACCACTCGTAGGAGCCGTCCAGATTCCAGGACTTGTAGGGGCTCAGGTTCGGGTTGCCGGCGGCGGCCGTGAGCACCGTATCGTTGGCCTCGAAGTAGGGGGCCAGCTGGTTGTACGGAGCGAAGGCGATGGTCTCGGACAACGCGCCGCGTACCACCGTGTCAGGTGCCATGTCCCAGGCGACGTTGGCGGCCGGCAACACGCTGGTCTTGGTGCTGCTCAGGGTCTGCCAACCGAAGCCAGCCGGGAACGGCGTGCAACTGGCGAAGGTGTCCGCGGCGGCACAGACACCCGGGACGTTGAAACCCTGGGCGGTGAACTTGCTCTGCACCAAGCGCGCGCCCACGTTGCCATGGACCGGACCCTGGACGAAGTCACCCTGCACGTATGCAGACGTGTCTTCCTGCACCACGTTCCAGGTGTTGTCCCAATAGGTGTTCGGATCCGGCTTGCCCGGGTAGTTGAGCGTGGCCGAGAGCGGGTTGGCGCCCGCGATGGCCTGAAAGCCCGAGGTCTGCACATGGGAGATCATGCTCTGGGAAAGACCCAGGTCCGATGCACCCTGCAGATTGCTCAAGCCCCCGAAGCCGATCTGGTTCAAGGTCTTGGCCGTGAAGCCGCCGTAGTTGTACTCGGCCTGGCTCTCCCAGTGACCGGCGTAGCGCATGCCGATCCGCAAGGCATTGAACGTACCATCCAGGTCCTTGGTGTAGTCACCCTGGAAATAGGTGTCGCGGGCCGCGTACGGCAGCAGCACATGGTTGCCGCCCCAGCCATAGTCCGCCCAGTAGTTGGGGTTATTCGCGGTGGTCGGATCCAGGAAGGTGAAGCCCTGGCCCAGGTTCCAGCTGAAGCTGCCGCCATAGGCGATCTCCTTCAGCACCTGGGTGATGGGGTTGGTGGAGTTGCTGACGCCCGCCTGGGTGGTGAGGTTCCAGTCATAGCCGCTGTACTTGGTGCGCCAGTCTATCCCCTGGGTGGTGATCTCCGACTCGCGGGCGAAGTTGTCCGAGAGAGTGATCGCCTTCTGGGCACAGTTGCCGGCGGTGTCGTTTTGGCAGGGCGTATCGACGTTGATGGTCTTGCCATTGACGACCTTGGTGTCGGTGCCGACAGCGAGGCTCGTGCCCTGGGTGACAATGCCGTCCACCGGATTGCTCAAGCTGGTGATGCCGCCTGGGCGCAACCCGGCCCACGCGTAGGTGGACTGGTTGGTGTTGGCCAGGTCGTCCACCATGTACATCAGGGACACGGTGCTCTCGAAGTTGTCCGTGGGCCGGAACTGGATATTGGAGAACACCCCGTTGCGGCGCTCCACCTGGTTGAAGTTGGCGGCGGAGAGCTCGTTAGGCATCAGGTCGGTACCCTGTAGGGTGCCGGCCTTGATCTCGTTCGCGATGGTCGGGTTGCTCGCAGCCAGGGCGGAGACCGGCGTGTAACCATAGTTCTCCATGCCCTGACGGCTCACCACTTCTTCGTAGTGTTGGAGGGAGACATCCACACCGAAGGTGCTGTCGTCGTTCTTGTAGCTATAGAAGCCGGAGGCGATGGGCTTGCTCTGGCTCACCAACGAGTTGTTGTTGAAACCGATCGAGCCGGCGATGGTGTTGCTCTTGAGGCTCAAGGGATCGGCGGTGTGCATGATGATCAAGCCGCCGAGGCTCCCCTCCGGCAGGCGCGCCTCGGGGCTCTTGTAGACCTCCACCTTGCCCACGAGCTCTGAGGGCAGCAGGGAGAAGTTGAAGCCGCGGTTCGGGCTGTCCCCGAATAGCCACATGGCCTGAGCCACGGGGTGGCCGTCCAGGAGGCTGAGGTTCAGGCTGGGATCCAGGCCGTCGATGCTGACGCGCTGGGTGGCCGGCATGCTGTGGTCCAGGGTCACGCCCGGGATCAGCGCCAGGGCTTCCGCCACGTTGGTGGTGGGGAACTTGCCGATGTCGGTGGCCGTCACCGCGTCCACCACTGCGTCCGCGGTGCGCTTGGTCTGCAGCGAGGCGGCGAGGCTGGCGCGGATGCCGACCACCGAGACTTCGCCGAGCTCCAGGCTGTTCGGCTGCTCCTTGTTGTTCTTCTTCTCGGTGTCGGAGCCGGCCTGGGTGCCGGTGTCCTGGGTCGCGGGCGGCGTGCTCGCCTGGGTCGTGTCGCTCGGGGTGTTGTCGCCCCGGGCGGCAGTCGCCAGCGCGAGGCAGATGCCCGCGATGAGACTCAGCGGTAATGCTATCTTCTTACGGTAATTCATGACGCTCTCCCCTCATGGTCAAGCCATGTTGCAGATGTTGGGCGATGGCAATGGCGGCCGGCGCTCGCAACGCTGGTCCGCCGCCGTTATCGACGCGGTCATCACTCATCTTCAAGGCTCTCCAGGTACCAGCCGGCGGCGCCGATCACGCCGAGCTGCCCGTGTTCCATCAGTCGTACGGGTATCCGTTCCAGGAAGGCGCGCATGCGCCCCTTGTCCAGGAAGCGAGCCACGAAGCGGCTCTGCACCAGGAAATCA
>DASYZF010000036.1:0-11108 GCA_035946515.1 Gammaproteobacteria bacterium
GCGGCCGCCGTGGGCGTGAAGCTCGTGGCCCTCTACGGCTCCTCCAGCCCCGACTACACGCCGCCGCTCACGGACCGGGCCGAGGTGGTCTACCTCAAGCTCGAGTGCAGCCCCTGTTTCAAGCGCGAATGCCCCCTGGGGCATCTCAACTGCCTGAAGCAGATCGGAGTGGACGACGTCTATCAGCGAGTGTCCGCGAGATAATCCACGTCAAAGGGGAAGGGATGAGAATCGTCCTGTTCGCGGCCGCGGCCGTCTGTCTCTCGGGCTGCGCCACCCTCACCACCATGGACCTCGACCGGGACGATTCCGGCGCGCGCAGCTACGAGCATAGCCATGACCTCAAGGCCGCGGTGGATTCCCTGGCCGAGCCGGTGCTCGCCTCCGGCGAGACCCCGGGCATCCTGGTGGGCGTGCTCACCCCGGATGGCCAGACCCGTTATTTCAGCTACGGGGTGGCGGACAAGGACACCGGCGCCCCCATCGGACCCGACACCCTGTTCCAGGTGGGCTCCATCAGCAAGGGCTTCCTGAGCGACCTCGTCGCCGTGCTGGTGGACCGGGGCGTACTCCATTGGGACGACACCCTCGAGGAGCTGCTGCCGCCCGGCACGCCGCTCAGCCCCGACGCCCGCAAGATCACCTTGCTGCAGCTCGCCACCCACACCTCGGGCCTGCCGCGCGAACCCATGGTGTTCCAGACCTTCGAGTACCTGGTGCAGTACACCTTCACCGGCAAGAACTTCTATCGGCATTTCACCGCCGCCTTCGCCCTCGACTATCTCAAGGACTTCGAGGCTCCGCAGGACCGGGAGATGCGCTACTCGAACATCGGCTACGGCATCCTGGGCTACGTGGTCGAGATCAAGACCGGGCATACGCTGGACGAGCTCATGGCCCGGTACATCACCAGTCCCTTGGGCCTCTACTCCACCGGCTATGAACCGCAGCTCCTGCCGGGCTATGCCGAGCGCGCCCACGGCTACACCGGCGACCAGCCCTTCTTCAAGGCGCGCGGTTCCCCGACGCCGGACATGCAGTTCACGGAACTGATGAAGGGGTCAGCGGCGCTCTACTCGGATGCGCGCGACCTGCTGAGCTATGCCGCCGCCAACCTGGAGGACGACGGCGACCGCCTGACGCACGTGATGCAGCAGAACCTGAAGCCGCAGATGGTGGGCACCGAAGACGTGCCCACCATGGGCTGGTTCGTGGACGACATCGACGGCGAGGAGATCACCTACCAGCAGGGGCTGGTGGCGGGCTACAGCAGCTATCTGGGCCTGGACCGCCGGCACCACACCGCCGTGGTGGTGCTGCAGAACAGCTTCAACTGGCACTACCGCATCGGCCATCCGCTGCTGCTGCGCCTGGCGAAGGCGGCCGACCTGAACACCTCGCCGGCCGCGGTCCCGGCACGGCCTCGAGGGGCCGCTCCCTCCCTAGGGAAAAACCCCTAGGGGAAATCAGGCACCGGCTGATTAACAGCGGCCGGCCCCGCATGGTCTCATGGCGGCCACCAAGGACGACTGACCCGTAGGTGGACCATGTCTTACCCGAAACTGTACCGGCGTCTGATCGAACGGAAGCGGCCGGTCACGATATACCTCAGCCGCGGGGCTTTCGAAGGCGGGGTCACCCGCCACCTCGCGCGCGGCGGCGCAGCCGCCAGAGCGGACGCGGTCTTGTACCTGCGCCTGAGCAGCGAGGAGGCCGGCAGGACCGCCCAGCAGAAGGATGGCGGGAGATCCAGCGTAGAGTGCGTGGACGCGCCCGCGGCTTCCGAAACGGAAGAGCGCTTCATCCCATCCTGCCAGATCGTACCCGGCATCAGCCTGGACGGCATGGACCTCGCCGCCGTGGCCCTGCACTGACGCCGGCCACAGGCTCAGCTTCGCTCACCGAGGGTGAAATGGAACGTGGCTCCCTCACCCGGCACGGCATCCGCCCAGACGCGGCCGTCATGCCGCTCGATGATGCGCCTGACGATCGACAGGCCGATGCCGGTGCCCTCGAACTCGGCATTGTTGTGCAGTCGTTGGAACGGGTTGAAGAGCTTGCCAGCATGCTGCATGTCAAAACCCGCGCCGTTGTCGCGCACGAAGTAGCTCCGTCTCCCGTCCTGCAGCGTGCCGCCGAACTCGATGCGGGCGTCGGCGCGCGGGCGGGTGAACTTCCAGGCGTTGCCCAGCAGGTTCTCCAGCGCGATGGTGAGCAGGCGCGCGTCGCCCCTGGCCGTGAGCCCGGGCTGGATCTCCACCGTGCAGCGGCGCTCGGGATGCCGGCGGGCGAGCTCGGCGGCGATCCCGGCGGCGATGGCGGAGAGATCCAGGGGTCCGCTCCTGATCTCGGCACCGGTCACGCGCGCCAGGGCGAGCAGGTCTTCGGTGATCTCCGACATCCGCTGGGTCTCGCCCTGGATGAACTTCAGGTATTGGTGGGCCGCAGGATCCAGGGCTTCGCGGTAGCCCTCGAGCAGCAGCCGGCTGAAGCCGCTGATGGCCTGCAGCGGACCCTTGAGGTCGTGGGAGACGGAATAGGCGAAAGCCTCCAGCTCGCGGTTGGCGGTCTCCAGTTCCTGGGCCTGCTTCCTGATGCTCTGCAGCAGCCGCTTGTTCTCCAAGAACATCTCCCGCATGGCATAGGCCCGGGACACGACTTGCAGCAGCGTCTTGAGGTCGAAGGGCTTGAGGATGTAGTCCTGGGCGCCCGCCTGCATGGCTTCCACGGCGGAGTGGATGCTGCCGTGTCCCGTCATGACGATACCCACCAGGTCCGGGTCCAGCGCCCGGGCGGACTTGAGGAGATCGATGCCGTTCATGCCCGGCATCTTGAGATCGGTGATGATGATCTCGAAGCCGCCGTTGCCCAGGGTCGCCAGGGCCTCGTGGCCGTTGGCGACGCCGACGGCCGCATAGCCGTTGCGCTGCAGTGCCGTGCTCAGCAACCGCATGTGCGGCTGCTCATCGTCGACGACCAGTATGCGGTTCTCGGCCATGGCAGTCGCTGTCCCCTGCGTGATGCACTGCTGCCCCCGCCGGTTTGGGGTAAGGTATGTTAAACCAGAGCGAGGGCCCAGCCTGCCATCGTGGCCCGGGGGATGCCGTGGACGGGGACGAAGCGTGAAAGTCCTGATCGCCGACGATCATGGTTTGCTGCGGGCCGGCCTCGCGGCCTTGCTCGCCAAGCTCCCCGGCGTCGAGGCCGTCTGGGAGGCCGCCGACGGCCGCCAGGCACTGCACGCGGTCAAGGACCACCATCCCGACATCGTGATCATGGACATCGACATGCCTGGCCTGAACGGGCTCGATGCCACGGAGCGCATCCGTGAGACCGGGCCCGGCACCAAGGTGCTCATCCTCTCCATGCATACCAAGGAGGAGTTCGTGGCCCAGGCCCTGAAGGCGGGCGCCTCGGGCTATCTCCTCAAGGGGGCGGCTACCGAGGAGCTCGCCAAGGCACTCAACGTGGTCGCCGCCGGCCAGTTCTACCTGAGCCCGGCCATCTCGCGGCAACTGGTGGACATCATGTTGCACGGCAAACCCAGCGGGCTGGACCTGCTTTCCAGCCGGCAGCGGGAGATCCTGCAACTCGTGGCGGAGGGGCATACCACCCGCGCCATCGCCGACATCCTGCATGTGTCCACCAAGACGGTGGACGCCCACCGGGCGGAGATCATGAAGCGCCTGGATATCCACGACGTGGCGCGGCTGGTGCGCTTCGCCATCCGCGAGGGCCTGGTGAAGGCCGACTGACCCGCCGCCCCCTAGGGAAAATCCCTAGCCGCGCATGGGATTCATACCAATTCAATTCCCGGCCCGGCACGGCCATAGTCATGCCGTACCCGGGGCCTGCCGCTGCCTGAAACGGAATTCGGCGATGGATCGCACGGCCCTGAACGGAGTTTGCTGCAGGGATGCGGCGGCAGGTCTCCCGGGGGGTTTTGCTGTCTAAGTCTAGAGGCTATCCCATGCGCATCATGATCGTGGATGACTACGCGCCTTTCGTGGCCGTCATAACCCATTTCCTGCGCCGGCACGCCGGGATCGAGGTGGTGGGTCAGGCGTTCGACAGCTTGAACGGCCTCAGGCTGGTGGACGAACTGCAGCCCGACCTGGTGCTGGTGGACTACGATATGCCCATGATGGACGGCATCACCTTCACCCGTCTGCTCAAGTCCAGGCCCAACCCCCCCAAGGTGGTCATGATGTCGTTCGTCGCGGACGCCTATATCCAGGAAGACGCCCTCGCCACCGGCGTCGACGCCTTCATCGAGAAGGACGGGATACACAGCCAGCTCGTGCCCTTGCTCGAGCATACGCTGCAGTCGGAAGACGATGACGGGCGGAGTTCCACGGAGCCCGGCCGGGGCCTCAGGCTGCGGACCGGCCGCCACTTCTCCTAGACTCGGTCACCGCCTCGGCCAGGACCTTGAGCATGGCCTCGACGCTGTAGGGCTTGGGTATGAAGTATCTGACGCCCGCGCCGGCTGCCTTGGCGACGTGGCCGTCGGCATCGAGGCCGCTGGACCCCACCACCACCACCTGCGGATTGACCGTCTTCAGGGCCACGATGGTCGCGGGCCCGTCCATGACCGGCATGGACATGTCGGTCAGCACCGCCGCGAACGAGTCCGGGGCCTGGGCGTAGAGGGATACCGCCTCGGCGCCGTTACTGACCGGCTGCACCTTGTATCCGAACCTCTCCAAGGTGCGCTTGACCATGTTGCGCACCGCCTCCTCGTCGTCGACCACCAGGATGAGCTCGCCGTCCCCGCGCGGCAACTGCGCCAGCGGCGCAGCCGCTGCATCGTCCCGTTCCGCCCGTCCGTCCACGGCGGCGGGGAAATACAGCTTGAACGTGGTCCCGCGCCCCGGCTCGCTGTAGACGTTGATGAAACCGCCGTAACCCTTGACGATGCCGAGCACCGTGGACAACCCGAGTCCGGTGCCCTTGCCCACCTCCTTGGTGGTGAAGAAGGGGTCGAAGATGCGCGCCAGCACGCCCACCGCCATGCCTTCGCCCGTATCCGCGACCTGGATGACGACGTAGTCGCCGGGTTTGGCTTCGGGGTCGATGCCGGCTTGGACCTCGTCCAGGCTCTCGTTGCGGAGTTCGACGGAGATGCTGCCGCCCTGCGGCATCGCATCGCGGGCGTTGACGTACAGGTTGAGCAGCACCTGGTGCAGTTGCGTCGGGTCCACCTTCACTTGCCAGAGGCCCGGGGCCGGTGCGGCCTCGATGCCGATGTTCTTCGGGAAGGTATCACGCGCCAGTTTGTTGAGGTCCTGCACCACGGCCGCCATGTCCACCGGCACCCGCTGTCCCTGGACGCCGCGGGAGAAGGACAGCACCTGCTTGACCAGGTCGGCGGCGCGCTGGGTGCTGGACTTGATCATCCTCACGACCTCGAGGTTCTCCGGCTGTTTCAGGTCCATCTCCAGCATGTCGGAGGCGACCATGATGGGCGCGAGCACGTTGTTGAGGTCGTGGGCGATGCCGCCGGCCAGGGTGCCGATGCTCTCCAGCCGCTGGGCGCGCAGGAACTGCGCTTCCATGTCCTTGCGCTCGCTGATGTCCTGGCAGGTACCGAAGGCGCGCACCGGCTTGCCCGCCGCGTCGTTGAAGATGCGCCAGCGCTCTTCGACGAACTTGATCTTCCCGTCCGGCATCAGGATGCGGTGCTCGAGGATCGTGCTCCCCGGCTTGTGCATGGACGCGTCGAGCGCGTCGTTCACCGAGGCCCGGTCCTCGGGGTGGACGAGCTCGATGAAGGTGGCGTAAGTCGGCTTGAAGGTGGCGGGGTCCTTGTCGAATATCCGGTACACCTCGTCGGTCCAGGTGATGTCCATGGTCCTGAGGTCCGTCTCCCAACTGCCCACGCTGGCCACCGCCTGGGATTCCAGCAGCCGGTTGTTGAGGACGGCCAGCTCCTCCACGAGCCGGCGCTGCTCCTCCTCCCGGCGCCGTGATTCCTCCTCGGCGGCGCGCTGCTCGGTGATGTCGCGGGCCACCGCGAACACCCGCTTCAGCTCCGGCAGCGGGTGCACGTTCCAGGAGAACCAGCGGAAGGAACCGTCCTTGCAGCGATAGCGGTTCTGGAAGCCCCGCACCGGGGTGCCGGCATAGATCTGCTTGCGTATCTTGCGCGTCGCCTCGTGGTCCTCCGGCAGGATGAATTCGTTCATGGGTACGGCGGTGAGCTCCGCCGCGCTCCAGCCCAGGTTCTTCGTCCAGGCCGGGTTCACGTGCAGCAGGCGTCCCTCGAAGTCCGCCACGCAGAGCATGTCGAGGGAGAGGTTGAAGAGCCGGTCCCGCTCCACCTCGGCCTGCTTGCGGTCGGTTATCTCCACGAAGATGGCGCCGACGCCCTCGGTGACGCCGCCCTGGCCGGGTATGGGGAAGAAGGATTCCGTCCAATAGCGCGTCTTCCCGGGCTCCGCCGGGGTCTCGCCCTGCAACTCGATGTTCAACACCGGTTCGCCCGTGTCGAGCACCCGCTGGAGCGGCGGTTCCGCCACCGGCGCGAGGTCGGGGAGCACCTCACGCACGGTCCTGCCGAGGTGTGCCTCGACGGGGATGCCGTTGATCCTGGCGACCGTCTCGTTTATCTGCACGAAGCGCAGCTTCCGGTCCAGGAGCACGAGCCCGGCGGGGGCGTTGGTGAAGAACGCGTCCATGCGCTGTTCGCGCAGCGCGATCTCCGCCTCGAGCCGCTTGCGCTCGGTGATGTCGCGGATCAGGGCGAGGATATCGCCGTCCGGCATCATGGCGGCGAAGACCTCCGCCAGGAGCACCGAACCGTCCTTGCGGCGGAAGTGCCATTCGCTGTGGTAGCTCGGTCTCGAGCGGATCTCGTCCATGGCGGGCTGGATACGGTGCGCCTCCGCGGGGACCACGATGTCCCTGGAGTGCAGGCGGACGAATTCCCCGTGGCTGTATCCCAGCATCCGGCAGATGGCGGGGTTGGCGTCCAGGTAGTAGCCCCGCGTGTCCGCCACCACGATGCCGTCGGGCGCGTGCTCGAACAGCGAAGCGTAGCGCCCCTCGATCGCCTGCCGCTGCCCGTCGGCGGCGGCGCGCCGGACGCGGCCGGCGCCTCTCGTCTTGCCCGTCTTCCCTTTTCGGCGCGCCTTCTTGGGAGGCATATGGGTTTTTCCACCTCGGCCGATTATGTCGGCCCTGGGACATCCCTCTCCATGGGAGTATATGCCCAATGGTCGCGCTATAGTGGTAGCGGGGCGATATCCATAAATCTAGGGGAGACTTCACCATGAAGAGAATCTTCTTGCTGGGGCTCATGGCCGTGCTGGCGCTGCCGGGGGCGGCCTACGCCAGCGACTACGGCCTGGACGCGCACGTGAGCACGCTCGGCCTCGGCGCCGAGTTCAACTACACCATCAACTCCTATCTCGCCGCGCGGGTCGACTTCAACCGCTACAACTACACCTACACCGGCACCAAGGAGCAGGTGCAGTACGACTTCGACCTGCACCTCAAGAGCTACTCGGCGATGCTGGACCTGCATCCCTTCGCCGGCAGCTTCCGGGTGACGCTCGGCTACTTCTCCAACAAGAACGACATCGGCGCCGCGGCCACTCCCCAGTCGAGCTACACCATCAACGGCCACACTTACAGCAACACGGTGTTGAGCTCGCTCTCCGGCGACATCTCCTTCAAGCCCACGGTGCCTTACTTCGGCTTCGGCTGGAACACCAACGGCACCACGGACACGGGGCTGGGCTTCGAGTTCGACCTGGGCGCCCTGTTCCAGGGCACGCCCACGGTGAAGCTGGCCGCCACGGGCTCCATCACCAGCAACGCCCAGTTCCAGAGCGACCTGGCCACGGAGCAGACCAAGCTGCAGGGCGACCTCAACAGCTTCAAGGCCTATCCCGTCATCGGCATCGGCCTCACCTACCGCTTCTGATCCCATGCGGCGGCGGACGGGCGACCGTCCGCCGCCGTCTCCTGTCACATCCCCGGCATAGGACCTTCCACCGCGGCCGCACTCCAAGCAGGGTGCGTGCGCGCCGCGCGCCATTATTACGAAGAGTAACAAGCCGGCATGCGCCGGGATTTCCTCTAGCATGTTGCTGAATTTCTGTAGGCCCGGACGGGCCTGCGACGCTTATCAATAGGCGTGCATCCTCCTCTGCGGCGCCGGGGCAGCCTCCCGCCATCACGGATCTTGAGAACATGAACATGCCTGCAAGCCAAGCCCAACGCCGCCAGCGGCACGTGAAACTCGCCCTGCTGGGCGGAGCGGTACTCGTCGTGGTGCTGCTGGTGGCCTTCGCGCTCCACCGTTCCTCCCGCGGGCAGCAGCAGAGCCGCAATACCCGCCGCGGCTTCGCCCAGTTCACCGGCCCCCAGCCGGTGCAGGATGCGTCCGTGGTGCAGGGCGACATGCCGGTGACGCTTTCGGCGCTCGGCACGGTGACGCCGCTCGCTACGGTGACGGTGCGCACCCAGATCAGCGGCCGGCTCATGCAGATCGCCTTCAAGGAAGGGCAGATGGTGAAGGCCGGCGACTTCCTGGCCGAGGTGGACCCCCGGCCCTATGAGGTGGCCCTGGAGCAGGCGCAAGGCCAGCTCGCCAAGGACCAGGGGCTCCTGGACCAGGCCAAGGGGGACCTCAAGCGCTACCAGATCCTCGCCAGCCAGGACTCCATCTCGGCCCAGCAGCTGGACGACCAGCAGTACCTGGTGGAGCAATACGCAGGCTCCACGAAGTCCGACCAGGCGCAGGTGGACAACGCCAAGCTGAACCTGACCTATTGCCACATCACCGCGCCGGTGAGCGGACGGGTGGGTCTGCGCCAGACCGACGTGGGCAACTACGTCACCGCCGCCGACGCCAGCGGCATCGTGGTGATCACCGAGCTCTCCCCGGTGAGCGTGCTGTTCACCCTGCCGGAGGACCAGGTGTCCCAAGTGCTGCAGCGCCTCGGCGGCGGGGCGCGCCTGCCTGTGACGCTCTACGACCGCACCAATACCCAAGAGCTCGCGCTGGGCGAGCTCACGGCGGTGGACAACATGGTGAACACCTCCACGGGCACGGTGCAGCTGCGGGCGCTCTTCAAGAACCCCGACGACAAGCTCTTCCCCAACGAGTTCGTGAACGTGGTGCTGCTGGTGGACACGCTCAAGGGCGCGCTCATCGTGCCCACCTCCGCCGTGCAGCACGGGGTCCCCGGGACCTACGTCTACGTGGTCGGCTCCGACGACACCGTGGCCTTGCGCACCGTGAGCTTGGGTCCGGTGGATGGGGAGCGGGTGGCGGTCACCGCCGGCCTCAAGGCCAGCGAGCAGGTGGTGACCGACGGCGCCGAGCAGCTGAAGGACGGCGCCAAGGTGATCCTGCCGCAGGCGTCCGCCGCCGCCACGGCCGCGCCGGGCGCGGCTACTGCCGCCAAGCACCCGGGGAAGAAGAGCGCCGGGCATAAGCGCGGCCAAGCGTCCGCCGGCTCCTGAGCCGGAGCGAGACCGGGCCCATGAACCCGTCACGTCCCTTCATCCTCCGCCCGGTGGCCACCACGCTGCTGATGGCGGCCATCCTGCTGGCGGGCGGCGTGGCCTATCTCTTCCTGCCGCTCTCGGCGCTGCCGGAGGTGGATTACCCCACCATCCAGGTGACCACCCTGTACCCGGGCGCGAGCCCGGACGTGATGACGAGCGCGGTGACCGCTCCCCTCGAAGTGCAGCTCGGCCAGATGCCGGGCCTGAACCAGATGTCTTCCGCGTCCTCGGCCGGCGCCTCGGTCATCACCCTGCAGTTCGGCCTCTCCTTGAGCCTCGACGTGGCCGAGCAGGAAGTGCAGGCCGCCCTGAACGCCGCCGGGAACCTCTTGCCCGCGGGCCTGCCGGCGCCGCCCATCTACGCCAAGGTGAACCCGGCCGACGCGCCGGTGTTGACGCTCGCGGTCATGTCCAAGACCCTGCCGCTGACCCAGGTCGAGGACATGACGGATACGCGCATCGCCCAGAAGCTCTCCCAGGTGGCGGGCGTGGGACTCGTCTCACTCAGCGGTGGTGCGCGCCCGGCGGTGCGGGTGCAGGCCAACTTGAGGGCGCTGGCGAGCTACGGCCTCAACATCGATGACCTGCGCACCACCTTGGGCAACCTCAACGTCAACGGCCCCAAGGGCAGCTTCGACGGGCCCTCCCAGTCCTTCACCCTCAACGCCAACGACCAGCTGCAGAGCGCGGACGCCTACCTCGACTCCATCGTGGCCTACAAGGACGGTGCGCCGGTGCGCCTCAAGGACGTGGCCACGGTGGTGGCGGGCGCAGAGAACGACAAGCTGGGGGCGTGGATGGACACGACCCAGGCCATCATCGTGAGCATCCAGCGCCAGCCCGGGGCCAACGTGATCCAGGTGGTGGACCGGGTGAAGGCGCTGCTGCCGCAGCTGCAGGCGAGCCTGCCGGCCGCCGTGACCATGACCACGCTCACGGACCGCACCAACACCATCCGCGCCTCGGTGCACGACACCCAGTTCGAGCTGACCCTGGCCGTGGCGCTGGTGGTGCTCATCATCTATCTCTTCCTGCGCAACCTGCCGGCCACGGTGGTGCCGAGCCTGTCCATCCCCATCTCCATCGTGGGCACCTTCGGGGTCATGTACCTCATCGGCTTCAGCCTCGACAACCTCTCGCTCATGGCGCTCACCATCGCCACCGGCTTCGTGGTGGACGACGCCATCGTGATGATCGAGAACATCGCCCGTTACGTGGAGGAGGGGGAGAAACCCCTGGCGGCCGCCTTGAAGGGCGCCGAGCAGATCGGCTTCACCATCATCTCCCTCACGGTGTCGCTCATCGCGGTGCTGATCCCGCTCTTGTTCATGGGCGACGTGGTGGGCCGCCTGTTCCACGAGTTCGCCATCACCCTGGCGGTCACCATCGTGATCTCGGCGGTGGTGTCGCTCACCCTCGTGCCCATGATGTGCGCCAGGATCCTGAAGCCCGAGGCCGAGACCCGGGCCCACCAGAGCCGGCTCCTGGCCTGGAGCGACCGGGTGTTCCAGGACCTGCTGACCCGCTACGAGAAGGCCCTGGATTACGCCCTGGCCCGGGAGCGGGAGACCCTGTGGGTGGCGGTG
>DASYZF010000037.1:0-4006 GCA_035946515.1 Gammaproteobacteria bacterium
GCGGGTCGCGGGGCCTCTCCCGCTCCGGTAAAATAATCAAAACAACCCATTCTTCAGGGCCCTCATTCCGTGCTGTGGCCCCAACGCCCTGAAAAATTAGAGATTTTGGCCGCTGGCTAGGCAAAAATGGCCGAGCAACCGGGCGCGTCACATGTGACGCGCGGGTATACAGGGACGTATACCCTGGGCCGCGAGCGAAGCAGGAAAGCGCAGCGAAGCGGGTACTGCTCACCCTATTTTGGGGACATTTTTCGCCGCTCTCGGACATCCTGTCCTCCGCGGCATTGGGCCCTCCCTGGCCGGCACGACGCCAGCGGGCAAAAGATCAATTTCGTCGGAAGGACCACATGGAAGCCCAGCGAGATGTGATGACGTATGACGTGGTGGTAGTGGGCGCCGGCCCCGCCGGCCTCGCCTGCGCCATCCGCCTGAAGCAGCTCGCGCCCGGGAAGACCGTGTGCGTGCTGGAGAAAGGTTCCCAGCTGGGCGCCCACATCCTCTCCGGCTGCGTCATGGAGCCGGCGGCCCTGGACAGCCTGCTGCCGGACTGGCGCAAGACCCCGCCCGCCATCTGCGTGCCCGCCGCGAAAGACGAGTTCGCCTTCCTGAGCAAGACCGGCCGGACGCGGCTCCCGGTGCCGCCCCAGATGGAGAACCAGGGCAATTTCATCATCTCGCTGGGCGAGCTCTGCGCCTGGCTGGGCAAGCAGGCGGAAGCCCTGGGGGTGGACGTGTTCCCCGGCTTCACCGCCGCCGCGCCCCTCGTCGAGAACGAGAAAGTCATCGGCGTGCGCTGCGGCGACATGGGCGTAGAGAAGGACGGCAGCCCCGGACCCGGCTTCGCTGCCGGCGTGGACATCCACGCGGGCGTCACGGTGCTGGCGGAAGGCTGCCGCGGCAGCGTGAGCAAGCAGCTCATCAAGGCCTTCAGGCTCGACGCGGACTCATCGCCCCAGACCTATGGCCTCGGCTTCAAGGAACTCTGGCGCCTGCCGCCGGGCCGCGTGCAGCCCGGCCTGGTCCAGCACACCGTGGGCTGGCCGCTCGACCGCGAGACCTACGGCGGCAGCTTCCTCTACCACCTGGACCAGGACCGCATCTATATAGGTTTCGTGGTGGGCCTGGATTACCAGGACCCGGGTTTCCAGCCCTTCGAGGCCTTCCAGCAGTTCAAGCATCATCCGAGCATCAAGCGGCTCTTGGAAGGCGGCGAGATCCTCTCCTCCGGCGCGCGCACGCTGATAGAAGGTGGTTTGCAATCGCTCCCCAAGCTCGAGATGCCGGGCGCCCTGCTCATCGGCGACGCCGCCGGCACCCTGAATGTGCCCAAGATCAAGGGCGTGCACATGGCGCTGCGCTCCGGGATGCTGGCGGCGCAGCACATCGCCGAGCAGGGCCGCAGCGCCGGCTTCGACGCCCGCTGGCGCACCTCGCCCTCCGCCAAGGAACTGCACGCGGTGCGCAACATCCGCCCCGGCTTCCGCTGGGGGCTGTGGGGCGGGCTCATCAACGCGGCGATCGAGACCATGAGCTTCGGCCTCCTGCCCTGGACCCTCAAGAACCATGCGGACTGGTCGAGCTTGAAGAAGCAGACCAAGGCCGCCCGCGCCGCGGACGACTACGTGACCCGCAGCCTGCCGCCCCGGGACCGGCTCGCCTCGGTGTACTTCGCCACCACCACCCACGACGAGCACCAACCGGCGCACCTCAAGGTGTCGGACACGAACATCTGCGCCACGAAGTGCGCCGAGGAATACGGCAACCCCTGCACCCGCTTCTGCCCGGCGAACGTCTACGAGATGGTGGAAGAGGCCGGCAAGAAGCGCCTGCAGATCAACGCTGCCAACTGCGTGCACTGCAAGGCCTGCGACATCAAAGATCCGTACGAAATAATCACCTGGACGACGCCAGAGGGTGGGTCCGGTCCGAATTACCAGAACCTATGAAGCACACCCTCTGGGACCAAAAGTACTCAGGGCGGGAGGAGATATCCCAGGAAGCCCTAGTCCGGTTATTCGATCCATCCGGTTCGCTGGATGGACAGGAATTGATCGGGGTACTCGCACTGGTGGCCAAGACCAGTGAGATTCCGATCCAGAAGCTCCGTCCCGCTGACAGGTTCGACGAAATATTCGTACCGATGCCCACGCGCAGCTTGAGACACCTATTGGTCGGTATACACACAGCATTAAAGGTGTGGGATCTCGATACGGACCTGGAGGACGCGTTGAGAAAGCGATGCAAGACCAACAACTTGCCCATACCACAGACCTTGATAATGACCCTGGAAGAATACGTTGCGGTTTGGTTTGGAGCGCAGAGTAAAGCAGCATGAAAATCCTGGTCGGCATCAAGCGCGTCATCGACTTCTCGGTGCGGGTGCAGGTGAAGAAAGACGGCTCCGGGGTCGAGACCGGGGGCGTGAAGCTCTCCATCAACCCCTTCGACGAGATCGCCCTGGAGGAAGCCCTGCGCATCCGCGAGAAGGGCGTGCCGGCCGAGGTGGTGGCCGTGAGCATCGGCCCGGCGGACGTGCAGCAGCAGCTGCGCACGGCGCTGGCCATGGGCGCGGACCGGGCCATCCTGGTGGAGAGCGCTGATGCCGTGCAGCCCCTCATGGCCGCGCGGATATTGCATGAGCTCGTGAAGCGCGAGAGCGCCGACCTCGTGATCCTGGGCAAGCAGGCCATCGACGACGACTGCAACCAGACCGGCCAGATGCTGGCGGCCCTGTGGGACCGGCCCCAGGCCACCTTCGCCTCGGCCGTGGAGCTCAAGGACAAGGCCCTGAAGGTCACCCGGGAGGTGGACGCGGGCCTCGAAGTCATCGAGGTGGACCTGCCGGTGGTGGTGACCACGGACCTGCGCCTCAACACGCCGCGCTTCGTGAAGATGCCGGACATCATGAAGGCTAAAGCCAAGCCCCTCGCCACCCTGAAGCTCGCAGAGCTCGGCGTGGCCACGGCGCCGGCCCTGGAATACCTCTCCTACGCGTCACCCAAGCCCCGTAGCGGCGGCCACAAGGTGGAAAGCGTGCAGGCCCTCGTCAAAGAGCTCCGTGACCGGGGAGTCCTCTAGTCATGCCTCTAAAAATTGATCTTTTGCCCGATTACTGCGTTGCAGCACGCGCTCGGGTGCTCATTAACTGGTCTGTTAACTCCGCCCCTCGCGCGCGCTGCGCCTTGTCCTCGGCCAAAATCTCTAATTTTTCGAGGCACGACTCATGAGCAAGATCCTGGTGATCGCCGAGCACGACGGCGCCAAGCTCAATAACAGCACCGCCCGGGCGGTAAGCTGCGCCGCCGCCATCGGCGGTGAGATCGAGGTGGCGGTGTTCGCTGCCGACGGCAAGGCCGTGGCGGAGGCCGCCGCCAGGCTCAAGGGCGTGACGAAGGTGCTGCGCATCGCGCGGCCGGAGAACAAGGCGCCGCTCGCCGCGGTACTGGCCCCCCAGATCGCCAGGCTCGCGGCCGGCTACAGCCACGTGCTCGCCCCCTCCAGCACCTTCGGCAAGGACCTGCTGCCCCGGGTCGCGGCCCTCGCGGGCGCGCCCCAGGTGAGCGACGTCATGAAGGTCATCGATCCCGTCACCTTCGAGCGGCCCATCTACGCCGGCAACGCCATCGCCACCGTGAAGGCACCGGCCTCGCCTGCCGTCTTCGCCACGGTGCGCACCGCCTCCTGGGCGGCCGCGGGCGAAGGCGGCTCCGCCACCGTCGCGGACCTGAACGTGGATGCCGCGCTCCCGACCCACAGCCGCCATGTGGAGCTGAAGCGCGACGCCTCGGACCGGCCGGACCTGCAGTCCGCGCCCCGGGTGGTGTCGGGCGGCCGCGGCGTGGGCAGCCAGGAGAATTTCGCCGTTATCTACAAGCTCGCCGACAAGCTCGGCGCTGCCGTGGGCGCCTCCCGCGCCGCCGTGGACGCGGGCTTCGTGCCCAACGACCTGCAGGTGGGCCAGACCGGCAAGATCATCGCCCCGGAGCTCTACATCGCGGTGGGCATC
>DASYZF010000038.1:0-2808 GCA_035946515.1 Gammaproteobacteria bacterium
CCCATGAACGCGGCCATCACCTCGCCCGTGCCCGCCAAGGACAACATGGGCATGGATTACATCCCGGTCTACGCGGACCAGGCGGGCTCGACCATCAAGGTCTCGCCGTCCGTCGTGAACAACCTGGGGATCCGCACCGCGCCCGCGGAGCAGGGCCCGCTGCCGCGGGAGATCGATACCGTCGGTTACGTGGGTTACAACAAGGCGCTCACCACGCGCCTGCACACCCGCGCCGAGGGCTGGGTGCAGAACCTCGTGGTCCGTTCGTCCGGCGAGCGCATCCACACCGGTGAACTGCTGTTCACCCTCTATGCCCCGAAACTCGTGACCGCGGAGGAGGAGTATCTGCGGGCTCTCGCCGGCACAGACGCCGGCATGGCCGCCGCCTCCAGGCAGCGGCTCGGCGCCCTCGGCATACCGGACAGCCATATCGAGCACCTGGCCGAGAGCGGCAAGGCCGACCCCTACATCCCCTATTACGCCGGGCAGAGCGGGGTGGTGGAGGAACTGGACGTGCGCTCCGGCCAGTACGTGACGCCGGACACCCAGCTCATGCAGCTCAGCGGTTTCGCCAGCGTGTGGGTGACGGCCGAGGTCTTCGAGAAGCAGGCCGACTGGGTATCGGTCGGTGACGCGGCCGAGCTGGAGCTGTCGGCGCTCCCGGGCAAGGTGTTCAAGGGCAAGGTGGACTTCGTGTCCCCCGACCTCGATGCCATGACCCGCACCCAGCAGGTGCGGCTGCGCTTCGACAACCCGGGCGAGATGCTGAAGCCGGGCATGTTCGCCGACGCCCGTATCTTCGCCAGTCCCATCCAGGACGCGGTGTACGTCCCCACGGAAGCCTTGATCCGCACCGCGGAGGGCGGGCGGGTCGTCGTCGCCCTGTCCGGCGGACTGTTCGACGTGCTCCCGGTCACCGCCGGCATCGAATCGGGCGGCAAGGTGCAGATACTCTCGGGGCTCAAGCCCGGGCAGCACGTGGTCATCTCGGGCCAGTTCCTGCTCGATTCGGAGGAGGACCTGCGGGGCGGCCTCAAGCGTCTCTCGAGCGGCGGGGGTGCGCCGTGATCGAACGCCTCATTCGCTGGTCGCTGGCGAACCGCGGCCTCGTGGTGCTCGCAGCATCGTTCCTCGCGGCAGCCGGCCTCTATGCCCTCGATCGGATCCCGGTGGACGCGCTGCCGGACCTCTCGGACGTGCAGGTCATCATCCGCGTGCCGTATCCGGGCCAGGCGCCGCAGGTGGTGGAGGACCAGGTCACCTATCCCCTGGAGACCGCGATGCTGGCGGTGCCGAACGAGGAGAACGTGCGCGGCTTCTCCATGTTCGGCGAATCGCTGGTCTACGTGATCTTCAAGGACGGTACGGACCCCTACTGGGCCCGCAGCCGCGTGCTGGAGTATCTGAGCCAGGTGCAGAGCCGCCTGCCGGCCGCGGCGAGACCCGTCTTGGGGCCCGACGCCACGGGCGTCGGCTGGGTGTACGAGTACGCCCTGGTGGACCGGACCCACCAGCATGACCTGTCGCAACTCACGAGCCTCCAGGACTGGTTCGTGAAGTACCAGCTGCAGACCGTCCCGGGCGTGGCCGAGGTCGCCACCGTCGGCGGCATGGTCAAGCAGTACCAAGTGCTGCTGGACCCGGATGCGCTCCGGGCCTACGGCATCTCCATCGACAAGGTGAAGGAGGCCATCCAGGCGGGCAACGACGAGGTGGGCGGCTCGGTGATCGAGATGGCCGAAGCCGAGTACATGGTGCGCACCGACGGCTACATCCACGGCCTCGACGACCTCGGGGACATCCCCCTGGGGGTGAGCAGACTCGGGACGCCGGTGCTGCTCAAGGACGTCGCCACCCTCAGGCTGGGCCCCCAGCCGCGGCGCGGCGTCGCCGAACTCGACGGCGAGGGCGAGACCGTGGGCGGCATCGTGGTGATGCGCTACGGCCAGAACGCCTTGACCACCATCCAGGCAGTGCGTGCGAAGCTCGCTGCGCTCAAGGACTCCCTGCCCAAGGGCGTGGAGATCGTACCGACTTACGACCGCTCCAAGCTCATCCACCGGGCGGTGCAGACCCTCGACCGCAAGCTCGTCGAGGAACTCCTGATCGTGCTCCTGGTCTGTGGCCTGTTCCTGGCGCACCTGCGCTCGTCCCTGGTGCTGGTGGTGAGCCTGCCGCTGGGGATACTGGGCGCGTTCGTGGTCATGGGGCTGCAGGGGCTCAACGCCAACATCATGTCCCTGGGCGGCATCGCCATCGCCATCGGCGCCATGGTGGACGCCGCCATCGTCATGATCGAGAACCTGCACCGGCACTTCGAGCAGACGCCCCCCACGGAGGAGAATCGCTGGCGCGTGGTCGCCCAGGCGACGGTGGAGGTCGGGCCTTCGCTCTTCTTCTCGCTGCTGATCATCGCCCTGAGCTTCGTCCCGATCTTCTCGCTCACGGGCGAGGAAGGGCGGCTGTTCTCGCCGCTGGCCTTCACCAAGACCTATGCCATGGCGGTGGCCGCCGGACTCTCCATCACCCTGGTGCCGGTGCTCATGGGGTATTTCGTGCGGGGGCGGATGGTGCCCGAAGGCGAGAACCCGGTGAACCGGGCGCTGATCGCCGCCTACCGGCCCTGTCTGCGATGGGCCCTCAAGAAGCCCTGGACGGTGGCAGGGACCGCCCTCTTGCTGATCCTGTTGAGCCTCTGGCCCGCCGCGCATCTCGGCAGCGAGTTCATGCCGGAGCTCAACGAGGGCGACCTGCTCTACATGCCGACCATGCTGCCGGGGGTCGGCATCGGCGAGGCCCGCCACATCC
>DASYZF010000039.1:0-12442 GCA_035946515.1 Gammaproteobacteria bacterium
GGATTCTAACCCTGGAAAAGCAGAGGGCCCCTCGCGGGGCCCTCTTCGGTCATCTCAAGGCACGGCGTTCAGCCGCCGGAGGCCCACTTCTGGTCCTTCTTGTCGGCCTTGTGGTGGCGCCAGGCACCGCGGTGCTTGGCATATTCCACCGCCGCGTCGGAATCCGCCTTGGCAGGGTTCTTGTTCACGGTGAGGTCCTGCTTCGGGAAGATCAGGTCGGCATGCTTGATCTTGTCGGTGTTGGCCTTGTAGATCAGCGGCCACTCGTAGGAGTTGCCGTAGACGTCGGACTTGCCGGCGATGCGCCACAAGCTGTCGCCCTTGACCACGCTGTAGGTCATGCGGGCGGCCTGCAGTTCGGCCACGAGCGCCGAGAGGCTGTCGTAAGCGGCCTTGCAGTTGTTGTTGGTCACATCGGTCTGGGCCTGGGTCAGGCGCGCCTGCTGATCGGCGGTCAGACCGGTGGAGCCCTGGGCCTGGGCGAGCAGGTCCTTGGCCTTGGCGCAATAGCAGGCGTTGATGGCGTCGGTGGCCGTCTGCTTCGCCTGGGCCGCGAGCTGCTGGGCCTTGGCGTCGTCACCGCCCTTGGCGGCGGCCTGGGCCTGGGCGAGCAGATCCGCAGCGTTGCCGGTGTCGTTGCAAGGCGCCTGGGCGCTCGCGATCACGGCCTGGGCATCGCTGATGGCCTGGGTGGTGGCAGCGGCGGGTGCGGCCGGAGCGGGCGCCGCCGCCGGCTTGCTGGTGGCGCAACCGGCGAGCAAGCCGGCGGCGAACAGCAGCACTGCGGATTGCTTCATCAGATTCTTCATGGTGACGTCTCCAACCTAAATTGTTTTTCTGCAGGAAAACGGGGACAAGCGACCCAAATCAGCCGTCCCGTTTTGTGGGGCAAGGTTAGCGCCCCGGCGACGACGGTGTCAAGGAATCAGTAGCCTTAACATAAGGAAATCACGGGATTTTCACGGCGGTGGACGATTGGAAAGGTCGTTTCCCTGACTGATTCCAAGGGCCCGCAACGCCGATTGTTGTGCCCGCAACGCGTCTTCCCGGGCGGTGGAGTAATCACCCGAGTCGAGTGCGGCCTGAGCGGCATCGAGATATCTGTGGGCGTTCGCCATGTCGTTCGGCGCGGCCTTCTCGGCCTGCGCCTGCTCGGCGGCGGCGAGCGATTGGCGCGCGTTGCTCATCTCCTGCACCGGCGCGCCGGCACAGGCGGCGAGCGCCGCGAGGAAACCGGTCAGCATGACGAGACGCGTGGCGCGGACCGCGATGTGAGTTGCAGTATCCAGGGGAAACACCGTGATGCGTTGGGCCGGTACTGAAATCCTGCGGTCGCCAAGCTAGCAGCGCCCGCGGATGGCCGTCAAGCAAGGCCGCTGCGCTATAGTGTCGGCCTGCCGCACCGTCCCGGCATCCTGTCGCCACGTATGAAAAAAGTGACAATCTGGCATAACCCGCGCTGCTCGAAATCCAGGGCCACCCTCGCCCTGTTGCAGCAGCGCGACATGGACATCCAGGTCCGGGAATACCTGGTGGACCCGCCCAGCACGGCTGAGATCGAGCGGGTCCTGGGCCTGCTGCACATGGAGCCGCGCCAGCTCATGCGCAACGGCGAAGAGGCTTACCGCGAGAACCGGGCCGACGATCCCGGATTGAGCCGCAGCGCCCTGGTGACGCTGATGCACGCCCATCCCATCCTCATCGAGCGCCCGGTGGTGATCGTGGGCGACGCCGCGCGCCTCGGCCGGCCTCCGGAAGCGGTGCTGGAGATACTCTGAGCATGGACATCCTGGTGCTCTACTACAGCCGGCACGGCGCCACTGCGGAGATGGCGCGCCAGGTGTGCCGCGGCGTCGAGAGCGTGCCGGGCATGCAGGCGCGGCTGCGCACCGTACCGGCGGTGTCGGCGGTGAGCGAAGCGGTGGAGGACGCGATCCCCGCCTCGGGCCCGCCCTACGCCACCCACGCCGATCTCAAGGAATGCGCCGGCCTCGTGCTCGGCAGCCCCACCCGCTTCGGCAACATGGCGGCTTCCCTCAAATACTTCCTGGACGGCACCGCGGGCCTGTGGCTCTCCGGGGAACTCGCCGGCAAACCCGCCGGCGTGTTCACCTCCACCTCCTCCCTGCACGGCGGCCAGGAGAGCACCCTGCTCTCCATGATGCTGCCGCTGCTGCATCAAGGCATGCTCATGGTGGGCGTGCCTTACACGGAGCGGGAACTCATGGAGACCACGGGCGGCGGCACGCCCTATGGTCCGAGCCACCTCGCCGGTCCCAACAGCGACAGATCGGTGAGCGAGGCGGAGCGACGCCTTTGCCAGGCGCTGGGTGCCCGGGTCGCCGACACGGCGCGGCGTCTCGCGGCGAGATGAGCCTGCGCTTCACGGGGCGTGCGCTGGCGCGGGGCGCTTTCATGGCGCTCGCGGCCTGGCTCGCCGTCTGGCTCGGGATGCTGGCCACGGCGCCGGCGGACGTGCGTCTCGTGTGGGCGGGTTTGAGTCTCCTCCCCCTGGCGCTGCTGGCGCCCTTCCTGTTCCGCGGCAGCAAGGCCGGCTACACCTGGGCGGGCTTCCTGTCCCTCGGATATTTCGCCCAGGGCATCGCCGTGACCCTGGGCAGCCATAGCGTCAATGGTGCAGTGGAGATCTTCCTGTCTATCCTGCTCTTCTTCGGGGCAAGCGCTGCACTCAGAGAATTGCGACGAGCCGAACAGTCGACTTAGCGCGCGTCACTTCCTGACCGCGCTATCCCTGCTCCGTCATGAAGCCCAGGGCGAACATCCTATTTGCCCGCTCGCGGCCATGCCGCGAGCCCCTGTGCCGCAGTCTTCTTTCAGCGTTTCTCTATGAAAGCCTTCACGAACGGCACGGTGAGCTTGCGCTGCGCCACCAGCGAGGCCGTGTCCAGGGCATCGAGGGTGGAGCACAGGGTGCTCATGTCCCGCTGCAGGCGGTTGAGCAGGAACTTGGCGGTATCCTCCGGCAGCTCGAAGCCGCGGCGCAGGGAGCGCTGCTGCAGAGCCGCGATCTTGTCCGCATCGTTCAGCACCGCGATCTGGAACACGGGTCCCCAGGAGAGGCGCGACACCAGGTCCGGCAGCAGCCGTCTCTCGACGGCCGGTGCGCCCCGGGCACTGGCCATGAAGGCGCCGCCGTTCTGCTTGAGGGCGTCGATGAGGGTCAGCAGGGCACGCTGCCAGGGCTCCGTGCCCGCGACGCGTTGCACATCGTCCACGCATATGAGGGGATAGCGGTCCAGGTTCTCGACCGCCGAGGGGTCCAGCAGCACCGCCTGACCCATGGGCAGATACATGGAGCGGCGTCCCGCCGTGTTCGCGCTGCGGGAGGCCGCCTGCAGCAGATGGGATTTCCCGGTGCCGCCCGCACCGTGCAGGAACAGCACCGGCGCGTCCCCCCCCAGCGCCAGCTCCTTCACCGCCTGCACCGCGGCCCCGTTGGGGCCGGGGTAGAAGTTGTCGAAGGTGGCGCCCTCGTCCAGGGAGATGGGCAGCGCCAGCTGCCCTTCCAGCACGTGCTCCGCGCTCATGCCCCGCCGCCGCGGTAGAAATCGCTTCCCAGGTAGCGGGCATGGAGATGGCGCGCGAACACCATGCAGGCCGCCGCCACCGGCAGGGCCAGCAGCACGCCCACGAAGCCGAACAGCCGCCCGCCCGCGAGGATGGCGAAGATCACCATGACCGGATGCAGGCCGATGCGCCCGCCCACGAGCCTCGGGGTGAGCACGAAACTCTCGAGGCCCATGCCGGTGCCGAACACCACCAGCACCCACACGGGCAGCAGGCCGTCGCCGCCCTGCAGCACGGCGGAGAGCAGCGCCAGGACGATGCCGGTGGTGATGCCGAGGTAAGGCACGAAACCGAGCAGGCCGGCGATGACGCCGATGGCCACGGCGTTGTCCAGGCCGATGATGGCGAGACCCATCGAATAGATCGCCGCGAGGCAGATCATGACGAGCAGTTGACCGCGGAAGAAGGCCGCCAGCACGGACTCGCATTCCCGCGCCATGCGCTCGATGTAGGGCGCCTTGTCCCGCGGCAGGAGGTCGGCGACACGGGCCTTGAAGATGTCCCAGTCCCGCAGCCAGTAGAAGGTGATCACCGGCACCAGCAGGATGTTCAGGAGGATCACGAACACGGTGCGCCCCGAATGGGTGAGGGTCGCGAAAGTGCTGCCCGCGAGCTGGCCGGCGTTCTGCGCGTTCTCGCCCAGCATCCCCGAGAGGTCGCCGAGCTTCAGGCTCGAGACGTCCAGGTGCAGGCGCTCGGCCAACCAGGGGGCGGCCGTGCCCTGGAACCAGGCGATGGCCTGGGGGGCGCGGGCGGTGAGCGCCGACATCTCATGAGTGAAGAGCGGCACGATGAGCAGCAAGAGCAGGCCCAGCACCAGGAAGGTGCCGATGAAGACCACGCCCACCGCCAGGCTGCGGGGGAACCGCCAGGCTTCGAGCCGGTCCGCCATGGGGTCGCCGAGCCAGGCGAGCAAGGCGCTGATGAGGAACGGCGTGAGCACCGGCCCCAGGAGATAGAGCAGGACGCAGACGCCGAGGCAGCCCGCTATCGTCCAGAGCTTGTTCTCGCGGGTCATGGGCCGGGGTTGTAGCGGTAACGCAAGAGCGGCACGGCCGCGACGCCGCTCGTGGGCGCGGCGGGGGCGGCGGAACCCTCAGGCAGCAGCAGGCCGCCCAGGGTCAGGGCGGAGCGCAGGTTGTCGAGGCTGCCGCGGGCATCGACGCTGAAGAAGGCGCTGCCCGCCGCCATGCGCTCCACGCGCACCGCTTGCACCGGCGTCAGGCTACTGAGGTAAGCGAGCACCTTGGCATAGCTGTCGAGGTTGGTGACGCCGTCCACCTCGAGCGGCGTACCCCTGAGATCGCCGGCGCCCGCCGCGATGGCATAACGCGCGGCGTAGCGATCCGCCGTCGCCTGCACCCCGTCCACGGCCACGGTCGCCTCGTCGCCCGGCGGCGTCTGCCAGGTCTCCTGCTCGGCGCCGTCGAGCAGCTCCCAACGCGCCGCGTACTGGCCGTTGCCAAAGGGCGTGACGCTGCCCACGAGCACGGAATCCGGCCGGTAGCGCGTGGAAGCCGCGCTGATCCGGTCCAGGTTGAAGCCGGTGACGTCGGGCACGCCGAGCGCCGCACGGTCCACGGCATCGAGCTGCGGGAACAGGAGCACGCTGCCGCGGTGCTGGGCGGCATTGGCGAGGGCCTGCATCAGGTAAGAGGCATCGGCAGCGGGGAGCACCCGGCCGCCCGGCGAATCCTCCAAGGCCAGCCACACGAGGGTGCGGGGACGCTCCATGCCCCAGAGGGCCACGTGCGCGGCGCTCACGTCCTGGTTCACCACCTTGGGGTCGAACTTGGCCCAGAGCAGGAACGCGGGTGGGCCGCCCGCCGCAGCCGCCGGCGCGTTGGGGTCCGCCGCCGCCTGCTCATAGCTGTACTGCTGGAGATAGCGGTTGGGGTCGGCGAGCATGGGCGTGAGGGCTCCCGGCACGGAGCGCGCGCCGGTGATCTTCACCAGCACCGTGGAGAGCGCCTGCTGCAAGGCGGCGCTGCGGGCGGAGGAAGAGCGGTCCGTCACCGGCACGCGCGCTTCGTAGAGGCCGCTCACCGGCGCCGCGCGTGCCGGCAGCGCGCCGGCCAGCAAGGCGGCGAACACGAAGCTGAGGAGGAGGCGTCCGGGCGTCTTCACAGGCATATTCTCCCGCATCCCACGGCTGAAATCAGGCGTCGTGTAGAATATACAGGAAGCTCCGACCTTGTCGGAGCTTCCGCGGTGCTAAGGATGCACCGCTCGCGAATCAAGCACTTATGTGCTTGATTCACCGGAGGCGGGTCCGGACATGTACCGGACACGCCGAGTCTGAAAAATCCCGGGATGGATTTTTCAGAAACCATATTTTAGCGAGCTGCCGCCCGGCGAGCGGTTTCAAAGCCTGACCTGGAAACGCCCCCATGACCGCGAAAAAGACCCTCACTTACCGCGATGCCGGCGTGGACATCGACGCGGGCGACGAACTCGTGGAGCGCATCAAGCCCGCCGCGAAACGCACCCTGCGCCCGGAGGTGCTGGGCGGCCTCGGCGGCTTCGGCGCGCTGGTGGAGCTGCCCACGCGCTACCGCCATCCGGTGCTGGTCTCCGGCACCGACGGCGTCGGCACCAAGCTCAAGCTCGCCATCGACAGCGGCCGCCACGGCGGCATCGGCACCGACCTCGTGGCCATGTGCGTCAACGACGTGGTGGTGCAGGGCGCCGAGCCCCTCTTCTTCCTCGACTACTACGCCACCGGCCGCCTCGACGTGGACATGGCCGCGGAAGTCATCACCGGCATCGCCAGGGGCTGCGAGCTCGCCGGCTGCGCGCTGGTGGGCGGGGAGACCGCGGAACTGCCCGGCATGTACCAGGGTGAGGACTACGACCTCGCCGGCTTCGCCGTGGGCGTGGTGGAGAAGGAGAAGATCATCGACGGCAGCAAGGTGAAAGCCGGCGACGTGATCATCGGCCTCGCCTCCTCCGGCCCCCATTCCAACGGCTACTCCCTGATCCGCAAGGTGCTGGCCGTGTCCGGCGCCCAGTTCGAGCAGCGCCTCGAAGGCCGCGCCTTGATCGAAGTGCTCATGGAGCCCACGCGCATCTACGTGAAGCCCCTGCTCAAGCTGCTGGAGCAGGCGCCGGTGCACGCCTTCGCCCACATCACCGGCGGCGGCCTGACCGAGAACATCCCGCGGGTGCTGCCGGAAGGCCACGGCGTGGTGCTCGATCCCGAGTCCTGGCCGCGCCCGGCGGTGTTCGAGTGGCTCATGCAGGAAGGCAACGTGCCGCTGCCCGAGATGTACCGTACCTTCAACATGGGGCTCGGCATGGTGGCCTGCGTGGCGGAAGCGGACGCGGCACGCAGCCTCGAGATCCTGGCCGCCGCCGGCGAGCAGGCCTGGCGCGTGGGCCGGGTCGAGCCCGGCAGCGACGGCGTCGTCATCCGCTGATGACGCGGGCCTCGGTGGTGGTGCTGGTCTCGGGCTACGGCAGCAACCTCCAGGCCATCCTCGACAGCGCCGCGACCGGCGCGATCCCCGTCGCGGTACGCGCCGTGGTGAGCGACCGGCCGGAGGCGCAGGCCCTGAAGCGCGCCCGCGCCGCCGGCATCGCCGTGGAGACCGTGACCGCGGCGGCGCACCCGGACCGCCAGGATTACGATGCCGCGCTGATGGCCGCCGTGGACCGCCACGCTCCCGGACTCGTGGCGCTCGCCGGCTTCATGCGCATCCTCACCCCGGCCTGCGTGCGCCGCTACGAGGGGCGCATGCTCAACGTGCACCCCTCGCTGCTGCCGAAATACCGCGGCCTGCATACCCACCGCCGTGCGCTGGATGCGCAGGACAAAGTACACGGCTGCAGCGTGCATTTCGTGAGCCAGGAACTGGACGCCGGCGCGGTGGTGGCCCAGGCCGAGGTGCCGGTGCTGCCCGGCGACGATGAAGCGAGCTTGCGCGCCCGGGTGCAGCAGCAGGAACACCGCCTCTATCCCGAGGTGATCGGCTGGTATGCCGCTGGCCGCCTCAGGCTCGAAGGTCAACGCGCCGTCCTGGACGGCGTTCCCCTGAAAGGGCCTAAAGTCTTCACCTGGACCGATTGAAGGAACCCGGATGGCGCTCCGCACCGCAGGGATGATCATGGCATTTCTGGCTCTGCTGCCCGTCGCCGGCGCACGCTGCGACGACGGGGTACTGGCGCCCTATCACGCGGATTACTCCCTGGCACGCAACAGCCTGACGCTCGGCACCGCCCGCTTCAGTCTCGAACCGGACGTTGCCGGCAGCTATCTCTACAAATCGGTGTCCCACGCCACCGGACTCGCCGCCTTGTTCGCGAGCGACGTGATCACCCAAGAAAGCCGTTTCGAAATCGTGGCTGGGCAGCCGCGGCCGCTGAGCTACCGCTACACCCAGACAGGCGGCAAGCACGAGCAGTCCGAGGAGACCCGGTTCGATTGGAGCAAGATGCTGGCCCACAGCGACTGGGACGATCACAGCCGCAACAGCGCCCTCAAGGCCGGCGTCAGCGACGTGTTCTTGATCCAACTGGTGCTGGCGGTGGACGTGTCCCAGGGGCGGTTGCAGAAGCAATACGTGCTGCTCAACCACGGCGAGACCACCGCCTATGAACCGCGCAGGCTGGATGACCAGAAAATGAAGGTGGGCGACGAGGTGGTGGATACGACGGTGCTGGAGCTGAAGGACCCCAAGAAAGGGCGCACCATCAGCCTGTGGCTCGCCCCCGCCCTGCGCTACCTGCCGGTGCAGATCCGGCAGAGCGAGCCCGGCAAGGCCACCTTCACCCTCTCCATGGACGACATCAGTTTCGATGCGGCGGCGCCGGCCGCCGCCAGCAGACACTGATCCCTCAAGTCTTCGGCAGGGTCACGCCCTGCTGTCCCTGGTATTTCCCGCCCCGGTCCTTGTAGGACGTGTCGCAGATCTCGTCGGACTCGAAGAACAGCATCTGGGCCACGCCCTCGTTGGCGTAGATCTTGGCGGGCAGCGGCGTGGTGTTGGAGAACTCCAGCGTCACGTGCCCCTCCCACTCGGGCTCCAGCGGCGTCACGTTCACGATGATGCCGCAGCGGGCATAGGTGGACTTGCCCAGGCACACCGTGAGCACGCTGCGCGGGATGCGGAAGAACTCCACGGTACGCGCCAGCGCGAAGGAGTTGGGCGGGATCACGCAGCACTCGCCCTTGAAGTCCACGAAGCTGCGCTGGTCGAACTGCTTCGGGTCCACGATGGTGCTGTTGATGTTGGTGAAGATCTTGAACTCGTCGGCGCAGCGCACATCGTAGCCGTAGCTCGAGGTGCCGTAGGAGACGATCTTGCCGCCCTTGTGCTGGCGCACCTGACCGGGCTCGAAGGGCTCGATCATGCCCTTCTCCGCCATGCGCCGGATCCACTTGTCTGCCTTGATGCTCATGGACTGATGCTCCCGCTCGTTAATCTTCTATGACGATCCTGGGGAACGCCCCCGCATAATCCTTGCCCGCGAGCGCGAGACGCGCTGCGGCGCGCCGGGCGATCTCCCGGTAGCGGCCCGCCGTGACGCCTTCCGGCTCCGCCACCACGGTGGGACGGCCGGAATCGGTCTGTTCGCGGATGCTCGTCTCCAGGGGCAGGCTGCCGAGGAAAGGCGCGCCGTATTGCGCCGCCAGGCTCTCGCCGCCGCCGCTGCCGAAGATATGCTCCTCGTGCCCGCAGTTCGTGCACACGTGGGTGCTCATGTTCTCCACCACCCCGAGCACGTTCACCTCCACCTTCTGGAACATCTTGAGGCCCTTGCGGGCGTCCAGCAGGGCGATCTCCTGGGGTGTGGTGACGATCACGGCGCCGGAGACCGGCACCTGCTGGGACAGCGTCAGCTGCACGTCGCCGGTGCCCGGCGGCATGTCCACGATGAGGTAGTCGAGCTCACCCCAGAGGGTGTCGCGGATGAGCTGCACCAGGGCCTGGGTCACCATCGGCCCCCGCCACACCATGGGCTGCTCGGCGTCGATCAGGAAACCGATGGACATGCACTTCACGCCGTAGGCGGCGAGCGGTTCGATATGTTTGCCGTCCTTGCTCGAAGGCCGGCCCGAGAGCCCCAGCATGCGCGGCTGGCTGGGGCCGTAGATGTCCGCGTCCAGCATGGCCACGGCGGCGCCATCGGCGGCGAGCGCCAGGGCCAGGTTCACCGCCACGGTGGACTTGCCCACGCCGCCCTTGCCGGAAGCCACGGCGATCACGTTCTTGATGCCCGGCAAGGGCGTGAGGTTGCGCTGCACCGCATGGGAGAGGATGGTGCTCGTCACCTGCACTTGAACGCGACCGACTCCGGGGATGCGCCCTAGCAGGCTGCCGAGCTCCGCCGTCAGGGTCTCGCGATACGCGCCCAGCGGGAAGCCCAGGTCCACATGCAATCGGAGCACATCCCCCTCGATGGCGATGTCGCGCACCGCCTGGGCGGTGACGAGGTCCGCACCCAGGTGGGGTTCGGTCCAGGCTTTGAGGGCCGCTGCGACGCGGTCCCGGGACACGGCGCTCATGCGGATGGTCGCGGGTCGGGAGGATGGGCGCGCATTCTAGCATCCCGGCCCGGGCGGGCCCGGCGGCTATGGCATAATCCCACGCCCACCCCGACACCGAATAACAAAGCGCAGACCGGCCGCCCATGTCCCAGCCCAATCGCGACGTACTCGTCACCTATGCCCTGCCCTACGCCAACGGCTCCATCCACCTGGGCCACCTCGTGGGCTACATCTCCACCGACATCTGGGTGCGCTACCAGAAGATGGCCGACAGCAACTGCATCTACGTCTGCGCCGACGACGCCCATGGCACGCCCATCATGCTCAAGGCCCGGGAGCTCGGCATCACCCCCGAGGAGCTCATCGCCGGGGTGAAAGTGGAGCACGAGCGGGACTTCAAGGACTTCCTGGTCGCCTTCGACAACTACCACAGCACCCACAGCCCCGAGAACCGGGAGCTGGCGACGCTTATATATAGGAACCTGCGGGATGCGCGGCCCAGCCACATCGCCAGGCGGAACATACGTCAGTTCTACGACGAACAGGCCAAGATGTTCCTGCCGGACCGCTTCATCAAGGGCACCTGCCCCCGTTGCGGCACCCCGGACCAGTACGGCGATTCCTGCGAGAACTGCGGCGCCACCTACACCCCGGCGGACCTCAAGAACCCGGTGTCGGTGATCTCCGGCACGCGCCCGGTGGAGCGCGAGTCCGAGCACTACTTCTTCAAGCTCGGCGACTTCGACAAAATGCTGCACGAGTGGACCCGGGCCGGGCACCTGCACGAGGCCGTGACCCGCAAGCTGGACGAGTGGTTCGAGGCCGGCCTGCAGGACTGGGACATCTCCCGCGACGCACCCTACTTCGGCTTCGAGATCCCGGACGCGCCCGGCAAGTACTTCTACGTGTGGCTCGACGCCCCCATCGGCTACATGGCGAGCTTCAAGAACCTGTGCGCCAGGCGCAAGGGCCTCGACTTCGACGCCTACTGGAAGAAGGGGAGCCAAGCCGAGGTCTACCACTTCATCGGCAAGGACATCATCTACTTCCACTCGCTGTTCTGGCCCGCGATGCTGGAAGGCGCCGGCTTCCGCACGCCCACCGCGGTGTACGCCCACGGCTTCCTCACCGTCAACGGCCAGAAGATGTCCAAGTCCCGCGGCACCTTCATCAAGGCGCGCACCTACCTGGACGCCGGCCTGGACCCGGAATACCTGCGTTACTACTTCGCCGCCAAGTTCGGCCCCGGCATCGACGACATCGACCTCAACCTGGACGACTTCCTGCAGCGGGTGAACTCGGACCTCGTGGGCAAGCTCGTGAACATCGCGAGCCGCTGCGCGGGCTTCATCGAGACCCACTTCCAGGGCAGGCTCGCCGACAGCCTGGGCGACGACACCCTCTACAAGCAGGCGGCTTCGCGTGCCGCCGGCATCGCCAAGGCCTATGAGGACCGGGAGTTCGGCCGCGCCGTGCGCGAGATCATGGAACTCGCAGACCAGGCCAACGTATTCATCGACGAGCGCAAACCCTGGGCCCAGGCCAAGCAGAAACCGGTGCCGGCGGAAGTGCAGCTCACCTGCACCATCGGCCTGAACCTGTTCCGGGTGCTGATGATCTACCTCAAGCCCGTGCTGCCGGAGCTGGCGCGCAAGAGCGAGGCGTTCCTGGGCGTGGCGCCGTTCGCCTGGGCCGACGCCGCCAAGCCCCTCCTCGGCCACCAGATCAACCCGTTCACGCCCATGATGGGGCGGGTGGACAAGGCCAAGATCGAAGCCATGGTCGAATCCTCCAAGGAAGACCTGGCGAAGACCGCACAGAAGGCATCGAACATGGACCCCATCGCCGCCGAGATCAGCTACGACGACTTCGCCAAGATCGACCTGCGCATCGCGCGCATCGTGAAGGCGGAACACGTGGAGGGCGCGGACAAGCTGCTGCGCCTCAGCCTGGACATCGGCGACGGCACCCGCAACGTGTTCGCCGGCATCAAGAGCGCCTACGCGCCGGAGCAGCTCGAAGGCAAGCTCACGGTGATGGTGGCGAACCTCGCGCCGCGCAAGATGAAGTTCGGCATGTCCGAGGGCATGGTGCTGGCAGCGGGCCCGGGGGGCAAAGACCTGTGGATCCTCGAACCCCACCAGGGCGCCCAGCCCGGGATGCGGGTGAAATAACCCGCAGCCGCCGTGGCCACGGTCGCGCAAATCGACGCTCTGCTGCCCCAGACGCAGTGCCAACGCTGCGGTTTCCCTGACTGCCATGCATACGCAGAAGCCATCGCCCGGGACGAGTCCCCCGTAGATCGCTGCCCGCCCGGCGGCGACGAGACCCTGCAAGCCTTGTCGCAGCTGCTCTCGCGGCCCG
>DASYZF010000040.1:0-4559 GCA_035946515.1 Gammaproteobacteria bacterium
GCCTGCCGGCCACGGCCCGGGCTTCCCTCGCCTTCTACAACACCCGCGCGGACCTCGATGCCCTGGTGGCCGCCCTGCACAAGGCCCGGGAGATGTTCCGCTGATGGACCTCAAGGACCTCTACCGCGACGTGATCGTGGACCACAACCGCAGTCCCCGCAACTTCCGCAAGATCGCCGGGGCCGACCGGATGCAGGAAGGTTTCAACCCCCTCTGCGGCGACAAGCTCACGGTCTACCTCAAGCTGGACGGCGAGAAGATCAGCGACCTGAGCTTCGAAGGCAGCGGCTGCGCCATCTCCGTGGCCTCCGCTTCCCTCATGACCGAGCGCCTCAAAGGCAAGACTCGGGCCGATGCCCTGAAGCTCTTCGAAGAGATGCACCAGCTCCTGACTTCGAGCACCGCACCCGCAGATACCGATACCCTGGGCAAGCTCGCCGCCCTCTCCGGCGTGCGTGACTACCCTTCCCGGGTGAAATGCGCGAGCCTTTGCTGGCACACCCTCAAGGGTGCGCTCGCCGATGGTGACCACGCTGCCGTGAGCACGGAATAAGCCCATGTACGACCGCGAACCCGTCAAACTGAGCCGCGCCTGCGAAGCAGTGATGATCCCCGCCGGCACCCACGTGCTCATCCCCGAAGGCACGGAAGTGAACGTCGCCCAGTCCCTAGGCGGCAGCTTCACCGTGTATGTGGATGGCAACCTGCTGCGCATCGCCGGCAAGGATGCCGATGCCCTGGGGCTCGAGATCCAGGCCGGCCCCAAGCTGCCGGAGAACCCCACGGACGCAGACGTGGAGAAACTCGTCTGGGACCAACTCAAGACCTGCTTCGACCCGGAGATCCCCATCAACATCGTGGATCTGGGGCTGGTCTATTCCTGCGTGCTCAGCCCCGCGGGCGAGGGTGGCAAGAAAGTAGCGGTGAAGATGACCTTGACCGCCCCCGGCTGCGGCATGGGAGGCATCCTGGTGCAGGACGTGAAGGAGAAGCTCGAGCAGGTGCCCCTGGTGCGCAGCGCCGACGTGGAACTGGTGTTCGATCCCCCCTGGAGCCGGGAGATGATGTCCGAAGAGGCCAAGCTTCAAACCGGGATGTATTACTGATGGCCGCATGGATCGACGTCGGCACGGTGGACGAGATCCCGCCCGGCAGCCACAAGGTGATGGACGTGAACGACGTGCTGATCGCCGTGTTCAACGTGGGTGGGAAGTTCTACGCCATCGAGGACGTCTGCACCCACGACGGTGGCATCCTGACGGGCGGCCAGGTGAAAGACTGCATCATCACCTGCCCGCGGCACGGCGCCACCTTCGACATCCGCACCGGCATGGCGCTCACCGCGCCCGCCTACGAACCCACAGCGGCATTTCCAGTACGTATCGAAAACGGAATGGTGCAGGTTAAAGATGACCGCTGGGATTAAGCTAGCATCCAATCTGACTGCTAGCGGTTTAGCTTTGCTTATTTCGTTTAGCGCTTGGTGCGCAACTTTTGGCGTTATTTATCTAATAGGCCTGGCTATCGGAATGTTCAATTCTGATTTCCGAGCGAATAATCCATGGCCATGGATTTATTATCTTCTGCTGCTGTCTATCCCATCCTTGGTTGCTGCCTGGATAGGCCATCGCAGCAGGATTTGGCTTCTAAAGCGTAACGAAAATTAGATATCTGCCGGCAAGTCGCTCTCGCCGAAATGCTCCAGGTAATCGGCGTGGGCCGCCTTGATCACCTCATAAGCCTGCTCATGCTTATAGACTGCCTGGATGTCCACCTTGTGGGCCTGGCCCGGCACCCATTTGTAGGTGCTGAAGTAATGCACCAGGCGTTCCACCATCACGTGGGGTAGATCCTCGAGCTCGCGCGCGTGACCCCAGAGGTTGTCGCTCGCCAGCACCGCGATGATCTTGTCGTCCGCTTCACCGCCATCGATCATGCGCAGGCCGCCGATCACGCGCGCGCTCATGAGCACTTCCGAACGGGCGATGGGTCGCTCCGAGAACACGCAGATGTCCAGAGGGTCCTTGTCACCCGGGATACCGTCCCCCGCCAGCTTGCCCACGCGCTCGCCGCAATAGGTGCGAGGCACGAAACCGTACAACGCCGGCATGTGTGCGGAGCTACGCTGCGGTCGATCCACACGCAGATAACCCGTGGCCTTGTCCACCTCGTACTTCACCACGTCGAAGGGAGTGATCTCGATGTAGGCATTGACCACGGCCGGCGCCTCCTCGCCGAGGTCCAGGCCGTGCCAGGGATGGGGGCGCCACTGGTTATAAGGCTTCATCTAAACTCCGAAAACGCGTCTTTTGCTTCAATACTTCGTTCCCTGCGCTTCCTCGAATGCTCATTTGCTGCTTGCAAACTCCGCTTCTCGGAAGCTTGGCGCCTCGTCTTGAAGCAAAATCCGCTGTTTTCGTCTTCTTGACGAGCAGTTCAGGTGGCGGGGGCGCGCATTGTACTGGTCTTGGGTGCGGCTTCCAAGCGTTTCAGTGCCGCTCGCGGTCCCGCGGCTTCTCCACCGTGTATTCGCCCTCCAGGGTCACGGGCCCGGCCTGCTCCCGCCCCGAGGAGCGCCGGCGCAACCACCAGATGCGCAGGTACAGGGCCACGCCCAGGATGACCACGAACCCGAGGATCACCAGGAACAGGAAGGTGCCGAGGAAGAACGCCAGCGTGAAGATCACGAGCAGCACCAGGGCGGAGAAGAGCCGGGACACGGGTCCCCGGCTCGGCGGGAAGCGGTGCATGAGGATCATGGTCGGCGCTACAGCAGGCGCTTGGCGATATCCGTGGCGGCGGCGCGGATGTCGATGCGGGACATGTCGCTCTCGGCCGCCCCCTCCGGAGGCATGAAGGCGAGGCGCTGCTTCGGCGGGTTCACCGTCTGCCAGCGCAGGGCCGTGGCCGAGCGGCGCCGCGGATAGAAGGCGGCGGTGGGCACGCCCAAGGCGGCAGCGAGATGCAGCGGGCCCGTGGAGCCGCTGATGAAGAGGTCGGCGAACTGCAGATGGCCGGCGAAGGTCGCGAGACCGTCCTCGGAGACATAGACGCAGTTGGACACCTTGCTGCCGACCATGCTGGCGAGCCGGTGGGCATGGGCTTCCTCGCCGGGGCCCGCGCTCAGCACGAAGTGCAGCTTCTTCGAGGTGGCGAGCTTGCGCACCAGTTCGGCGTACTGCAGCACCGAGAGGTTGCTGGCGGAACCACCGTGGCCGGCGTGCACGAACACGAGCTTCTTGCCGACAGGGATCTTGTGTTTCTTCAGGAAGCGTTGCTTGAGCTTCTTGGTGTCCGCAGGCTTGAACTTGAGGTACGGGGGTTCCACGGACTTCGGCTTGCGTATGCCCTGGTCGGCCAGGAATGCATGCACCAAATCCATGTTGTATTCGTACTCCGGTTTCTCGGAGCGGGAGCGCCGCTGGGTGATGCGCTTGTTGTAGAAGAACTGCGCGAGCTTGGTGGCGGGGGCGTAGCGCAGCGGGATGCCCGCAGACCAGACCCCGTAGCCCGTATCGAAGCGCGAGAACAGGGTGATCACGGCGTCGAACTTCATGGACTTCAAGAGCTCGGCGAGCGCCCGGCCGTTCTTCCAGTCGCCCTTCAGCCCGGGGTCCACCACCACCTCGTCCACGTAGTCGCAGGCTTCCGCCAGATCCTCGGTATAGGACGGCACCAGCACGGCGATATGCGACTTGGGAAGGTTCTTGCGCAGCAACGCGAGAGCGGGCCAGGCGAGCATGAAGTCGCCCAGCTTGTCGTTGCGTATCACCAGGATCCGGTGGGTGGCTGCCATGCGGGCAGGATACCCGGGTGTGTCGGATTATGGAACCTTCAGGGTCCCGAACTTGGCGCGGACCTCGCCGTCCACCGTATCCAGCAACCGGAAACGGCGTTGGTACAGGCTCCGTTTGCGGCTCGGTACCGTCTCCAGGGCGCGGCGTGGCGACCGCACCGGCAGCTCGTAGAAGCCCCCCGCCACCGGCACCCCGCCCGCCTCCTGCCAGAGCTCGTCGTAGGAGGACTTGATGCTGATGCGCCCCCGGCAACGCCGGCGCGTCAGGCAGTGGCTGACGTTGGTGACGCCATAGATGCGATCTATGCCCCAGCAGGCGGCGATCTCGCGCAACACGTGGATCAAGAGCGGCTTGGGCCGCAGCCCGTGGAAGAGCTTGGTGGCGACCTTGGCGTCTTCCCTGCCCTGCTCCGCGTGACCGCCCTGCACTCCACCGACCACCATCTCCCACCCGGACTTCCCCTGGCATACCGTGAACGTCAGCGAAGCGATCCAGGCGTGCTCACGGTACGTGTGCAGGGAGTCCAAGCGGCCCAGCGACAGGGTGAGCTCGCCTTCCTGCTGCATGTGCTTGGCATACGTGAGGTTGATGGCGAGCGGCTCCTCGAGCTCGCCCATGGAGGTCTCGTTGAGCAGGTAAGGCTGGTTGGAGAGCACCGCGTCGATGAGCCCCCTGGGCGCGTGCTGGCCCAGGAAGAGATAGTGCTGCACCAGCGCGTGGCAACGCTCCTCGCTCTTCAGGCTCTTGTAGAGATAGGGCCGG
>DASYZF010000041.1:0-2919 GCA_035946515.1 Gammaproteobacteria bacterium
CCGCGGCGCCAGGCGTGCAGTTCACCCTTGAGCCGGGGGGCGGCTTCGTTCAGGGAGGCGCGTCCATCCTTGTCCAGCCCCAACGCCTCGGCGGCGGCACCGTTCAGCATGCGTATGCCGTCGGTCTCATCCACCACCAGCACGCCGCTGCGCATGTGCTGGATGACGTAGTCGTTGATCTCCGAGAGGTTGGCGAGATCGAGGCCGCGCTGCTCGGCAAGCGCTTCGCTTTCCCGCAGGCGATGGCCCACGAAGTGGCCGCTCAGGGCGGCCACGAACAGGATCATGCCGATGATGCCTGCCTGGGTGTAGCCGGTCTGTTCCGCGGTGCTGTAGACGATCGCGAGCGTCTGTTCGCCCAGCACGGCCAGCGTCGCGATGGCGGCGAAGGCGATGCTCATGCGGCGGGTCAGCAGCACGCTGTTGATGGCGATGGTGATGAACAGCAGGCTGCCCAGGCCGCTCGCCGCGCCGCCGCTGGCGTGCATCAGGAGCGTCACGGCCACGACGTCGCCGGCGAGTTGGCTGTAGATCTGCAGCTCGAGCCCCGGGCGTTGCGCCCGCACCGTGAAGCTCGCCAGCGCGCCGAAGCTCGCATACATGATCCCGGTCCAGAGGAACAGGTCCGGGAACACATCGCCCAGAAGACGCGGAGTCCGGTCGCTGAAGAACAGCGCGACCACGAGCCCGCCGATCACCATGCGGAACAGGTTGACGATGTTGAGCAGGCGCCAGCCGAGCGCAGCCGATTGCCGCAGTTCCATCTCGGCGGGCAATGTGGCGTTACCGACGGTGCTCATCGCTCAAGTCGTGCCTTTGCGTATGCGGGTGCTTTGCTTCAAAATACCGCTCCCCCAGCCATCCCAACAGCTCCCGAGCCAGCATGAACCTGCACGAATACCAGGCAAAACAACTGTTTGCAGAATACGGCATTCCGGTCCCCCGCGGTATGCCCGCCCGGAGCACTGCCGAGGCCATGGCCGCGGCCCAATCCCTGGGCGGCAGCCTGTGGGTAGTGAAGGCCCAGGTGCATGCCGGCGGGCGCGGCAAGGCGGGCGGCGTGAAGCTGTGCCGCTCCAGCGACGAGGTGCGCGCCGCGGCAGAGGGCATGCTGGGCAAGCGCCTGCATACCCACCAGACCGGTCCCGAGGGCCTGCCCATCAACGCCCTCATCGTGGAAGCCGGCTCCGACATCGCGCGTGAGCTCTACCTGTCGGTGCTCGTGGACCGCAGCCGCGAGCAGCTCGTGTTCATGGCTTCCGCCGCCGGCGGCATGGACATCGAGGAAGTGGCCGCCAAGACCCCGGAGAAGATCTTCCGGGTATGGGTGCACCCGGCTACCGGCGTGCAGCCCAATCAGGTCCGCGAGCTGGCCTTCGGGCTCGGCATCACCCAGAAGGACCAGGTGGCGACCTTCAGCAAGATCGTCGAGGGGTTATACAAGCTCTTCATGGAACAGGATGCGAGCCTCGTCGAGGTGAACCCGCTGATCGTCACCACCGACGGCCGGGTGCTGGCGCTCGACGCCAAGCTGAACCTGGATGACAACGCGCTCTACCGCCATCCCAAGCTCGCCGAGATGCGCGACAAGAGCCAGGAAGACGAGCGCGAGAGCACGGCCCGGGAGCACGACCTCAACTACGTGTCCCTAGACGGCAACATCGCCTGCATGGTGAACGGCGCGGGCCTCGCCATGGCCACCATGGATATCATCAAGTTGCATGGCGGCACCCCGGCGAACTTCCTGGATGTGGGCGGCGGCGCCACCACCGAGCGCGTGACCGCGGCCTTCAACCTCATCCTCTCCAACAAGGCGGTGAAGGCGGTACTGGTGAACATCTTCGGCGGCATCGTGCGCTGCGACCTGATCGCGGAGGGCATCATCAACGCGGTCAAGGGCGTGGGCGTGCAGGTGCCGGTGGTGGTGCGCCTCGAGGGTACCAACGTGGAGCAGGGCAAGGCGCTGCTCGCCAAGAGCGGCCTCGCCATCATCCCCGCCAACGACCTCACCGACGCGGCCAAGAAAGTCGTCGCGTCCATCAAGTAATCCCCAAGGGTCCCGACATGAGCATCCTGGTCAACAAGAAAACCCGCGTCATCTGCCAAGGTTTCACGGGTAAACAAGGCACGTTCCATTCCGAACAGGCCATCGCCTACGGTACCAAGCTCGTGGGCGGTGTGACCCCGGGCCGCGGCGGTGACCAGCATCTGGACCGCCCGGTGTTCAACACCGTGCACGACGCGGTCAAGCAGACCGGCGCCGAGGCCAGCATGATCTATGTGCCCGCCGCCTTCGCCGCCGACGCCATCCTCGAGGCCGCCGATGCCGGCATCAAAGTGATCGTGTGCATCACCGAGGGCATCCCGGTCACCGACATGGTGAAGGTCAAGGCCGCCATCAAGGACAAGGACTGTGTGCTCATCGGCCCCAACTGCCCGGGCATCATCACTCCGGGCGAGTGCAAGATCGGCATCATGCCGGGCCACATCCACAAGCGCGGCAAGATCGGCATCGTGTCCCGTTCCGGCACGCTCACCTACGAGGCCGTGTTCCAGACCACCAACTTGGGGCTCGGCCAGTCCACCTGCGTGGGCATCGGCGGCGATCCGGTGCACGGCATGAACTTCATCGACGTCATCAAGCGCTTCGAGGATGACCCCGAGACCCAGGGCATCATCATGGTGGGCGAGATCGGCGGTACCGACGAGGAAGCCGCCGCCGAGTACATCAAGCACCACGTCAGCAAGCCGGTAGTGGCCTACATCGCCGGTGTCACCGCGCCCCCGGGCAAGCGCATGGGTCATGCCGGTGCCATCGTCTCCGGCGGCGCGGGTACGGCCCAGGCCAAGTTCGCCGCCCTGGAGAAGGCCGGTGTGAAGACCACTCATTCCCCTGCGGAGCTCGGCAGCACCATGGCC
>DASYZF010000042.1:0-1665 GCA_035946515.1 Gammaproteobacteria bacterium
GACCACTCCTACGACCTGCCGGCCTACAACAACGGCTTGAAGAGCAACCAGCTCCTGGCGGCCGTGGACGTGATCGCGCATTTCTAGGCACCCGGATTTGCGGCCCTGAAAGCTTCGGTTGAAGCCCTGGGGGCAAAGCCCGGATAATAGGCCTCCGACCCCGCCAGGCACCCCATGACTCAGGCCCCCGAATTCCCCCTGCTCTCGCGCATCGCGTCCCCCAAGGACCTGCGCGAGCTGCCCGAGTCCGATCTCCGGCAGCTGGCGGACGAACTCCGGGCCTATCTCATCAAGACCGTGAGCGGCGTGGGCGGCCACTTCGCTGCGGGCCTGGGCGTGGTGGAACTCACCGTCGCCCTGCACTACGTCTTCGACACCCCCCACGATCGCCTCGTCTGGGACGTGGGCCACCAGGCCTATCCCCACAAGGTGCTCACCGGCCGCCGCGACAAGCTCGCCACCATCCGCAAGAAAGACGGCCTCGCCCCCTTCCCGCGCCGCGCCGAGAGCGAATACGACACCTTCGGCGTCGGCCACTCCAGCACCAGCATCAGCGCCGCCTTGGGGATGGCGCTCGCCGCCCAGCAGAAGGGCGAGCACGACCGCCATGTGGTGGCGCTCATCGGCGACGGCGCCATGACCGCCGGCATGGCCTTCGAGGCCTTGAACCATGCCGGCAGCCTCAACGCCAACCTGCTCGTGGTCCTGAACGACAACGACATGTCCATCTCCGGCAACGTCGGCGCGCTCTCCAACTACTTCGCCAAGGTGCTCTCCGGCCAGGTCTACGCGCACCTGCGCGAGGGCGGCAAGAAGGCGCTCTCCATCATGCCGCCCGTGAAGGAATGGGCGCGCCGCTCCGAGGAGCACGTGAAGGGCATGGTCATGCCCGGCACCCTCTTCGAGGAGCTCGGCTTCAACTACATCGGCCCCGTGGACGGCCACGACGTCCACACCCTGGTGAAGACCCTGCACAACATGCGCGCCCTGAAGGGCCCGCAGTTCCTGCACGTGGTCACCCGCAAGGGCAAGGGCTACGAGCCCGCTGAGAAGGATCCCATCAAGTGGCACGGCCCCGCCGCCTTCGACGCCGCCACCGGCGTCATCAAGGAGAAGGCCGCCGGCAGCCCCAATTACTCCGAGGTCTTCGGCCGTTGGCTCTGCGACATGGCCGCCAGGGAACCGAAGCTCGTGGCCATCACCCCCGCCATGCGCGAAGGCTCCGGCATGGTGGAATACGCCGAGAAGTTCCCGGAGCGCTACTTCGACGTGGGCATCGCCGAGCAACACGCCGTGACGCTCGCCGCCGGCTTCGCCACCGAGGGCCTGAAGCCCGTGGTCGCCATCTACTCCACCTTCCTGCAGCGGGCCTATGACCAGCTGGTGCACGACGTGGCCCTGCAGAACCTGCCGGTGCTCTTCGCCATCGACCGCGCCGGCCTCGTGGGACCGGACGGCCCCACCCATGCCGGCAGCTTCGACTTCGCCTACATGCGCTGCCTGCCGAACCTGGTGCTCATGGCCCCGGCGGACGAGAACGAATGCCGCCAGATGCTCTACACCGGCATGACCCTGGATCAGCCTTCCGCCGTGCGCTATCCCCGCGGCCGCGGCCCGGGCGTCAAGATCGAGACCGAGATGCGTGCCCTGCCCATCGGCAAGGCG
>DASYZF010000043.1:0-1603 GCA_035946515.1 Gammaproteobacteria bacterium
GACCCGAAGCGGGTCCGGGCCAAGGCCCTGAGCCTCCTCGCCCGGCGGGAACATTCCGCCGGGGAGCTCGGCCGCAAGCTCGAGCAACGAGGCTATGACAGCACCGCCGTGGAGGCGGTGTTGTCGTCTCTGGAGGCCAAGCGGCTCCTCTCGGACGAGCGCTTCGTGGAGGAGTTCGTGGCCGCCCGGGTGCGCCGGGGCTCAGGCCCCCTCAAGATCCGGGAGGAACTGCGGGGCAAGGGCGTAGATACGGCCCTGGTGGAGCGGGCGGTGGCCGCCCACAAGGGAGCCTGGGGCCGGATGGCGGAGGAAGCCCGCCGCAAGCGCTTCGGCGCCACGACCCCGAAGGACATGCAGGAGCGCGCCCGCCAGGCGCGGTTTTTGCAACAGCGGGGCTTTTCCATGGATGATATACGGGCCGCCTTGAAGGGCGACATCGAAGAATAAGCCCCTCCCGGCCTGCCCGAGAGGCCTAGGGAACCCCACGGCTGTTTTTCCTTATAAGATGCCCTTGCCGGCCCTCATGACGGGTGGTGAGCGGTCCCGTATACCGTCCAGACGCCAGGCGAAACAAGAGACATGCTGACCAGCAACGACATAAGAAAGAGCTTCCTCGACTTCTTCAAGTCCAAGGGCCATGCGGTGGTGGCTTCGAGCCCGCTCGTGCCCGCCAACGACCCGACGCTGCTCTTCACCAACGCCGGCATGGTGCAGTTCAAGGACGTGTTCTTGGGTAGAGACAAGCGCGACTATAGCCGCGCCACCTCCTCGCAGCGCTGCGTGCGCGCCGGCGGCAAGCACAACGACCTGGAGAACGTGGGCTATACCGCGCGCCACCACACCTTCTTCGAGATGCTGGGCAACTTCAGCTTCGGCGACTACTTCAAGCAGGACGCCATCCTGTATTCCTGGGAGCTCCTGACGAAGGTCTGGAAGCTGCCGGCGGACCGGCTCTGGGTGACGGTCTACGAGACCGACGATGAGGCCTATAACCACTGGCTGAAGGACGTGGGCGTTCCGAAAGAGCGCATCGTGCGCATCGGCGACAAACCGGGTGGGCAGAAATACCAGAGCGACAACTTCTGGCAGATGGCGGACACGGGCCCCTGCGGACCCTGCTCCGAGATCTTCTACGACCATGGCGAGTCAATCGCCGGCGGCCCGCCGGGTTCCAAGGATGCGGACGGGGACCGCTACATCGAGGTGTGGAACCTGGTGTTCATGCAGTTCGACCGTTCGGCGGAGGGCGTGCTGACGCCCCTGCCCAAGCCCTGCGTGGATACGGGCATGGGACTCGAGCGCATCACCGCCGTGCTGCAGCACGTGCACTCGAACTACGAGATCGACCTCTTCAAGAAGCTCATCGACGCGGCCGCCCAGGTGACGGGCGCCCAGGACAAGCAGAGCCCCTCGCTCAGGGTGATCGCGGACCACATCCGCGCCTGCGCCTTCCTCATCACCGACGGCGTCTTGCCCTCCAACGAGGGACGCGGCTACGTGCTGCGCCGCATCATCCGCCGCGCCATCCGCCACGGCTACAAGCTCGGCATGGAGAAGCCCTTCTTCCACAAGCTGGTGAAGGCCCTGGATGCGGAGATGGGCG
>DASYZF010000044.1:0-4973 GCA_035946515.1 Gammaproteobacteria bacterium
ACGATGCGCACCTGCACCTGCTGGTTCTGCTTCAGGCCCTTGGGCTCGCCGCCGGCGAAGCGCACCCGGCCGGTGACCTGGTTGTTCTCCACCTCGGGCGAGACGGCGGTGAGCTTGCCGGCGTAGGTGTTGCTGCCGTAGGTGATGTCCGCGGCCATGCCGAGGCCTAAGCCGTCGGCGTAGCTCTCCGGTATCTGGATTGCGATCTCGAGCTGCGACAGGTCCACCACCGTCATCAGCGCCTGGTTGGGCGTGACGTTGGTGCGGGTCTGCACCGCCAGGTTGCCGACCATGCCGTCCACCGGCGAACGTACGCTCAAGCCGTCGTAGCGGCGCTTGAGGTCGGCCACCAGCAGCTGCTCGCGCTTGACCTGCAGCTCCTTGGTGCGCACGTCGAAGTTGAGGCCTTCCTTGTCGAGCCCGGTGTTGGCCTTGGCGGTGTCGTAGTTGAGCTGGGCCGTGGCCAGGTTGTCCTGGGCGGTGTTGTAGTCCTTCTCGCTGATCACGTGATAGCCCCAGGCGGCCTGGGCGCGTTTCATCTCGCGCTCTGCGGCGTCGAGCGCCACCTTGGCCTGGTCCTCGGTCTCCTGGGAGAGCAGCGAGGCCTTCTTGGCGGTGATGCGCGCCCGCTCCAGGTCGGTCTGCATGCTGAGCAGGGTGGACTGCTCCTGCTGGTAGCTGCTGGTAAGCTCGGGGCTGTCGATGACCGCCAGCACCTGGCCTTTCTTCACCGCGTCGCCGGCGATGACCTTGAGGGTCACCGTGCCGTTCACGTCGCTGTAGAGGGTGGGGCTCACGGCCGCCACCACCTGACCGTCCACGGAGACGTCGCGCACGAAGGTGCCGCGCGTCACCTTGGCGAGGCGTACCTGGTCGGCGGCGACGGTCTGTTCGGCCTTGGCCCAGCGGTAGAGCGCCGGGACCGTGAGGGCCAATAACAGCAGAAGGGCCGCGCCGCCGCCGATCAGGTACCAGCGCTGCTTGCGCCGGCGCGGGCTGTTGTCCAGCGCCACGTCCTGGCCGGAGGTGTCGCGGATCTTGACGATCTTCTGCAGGTTTTCGTTGTTCATGACAAGTACGAAGCAAGCAGCGTGCCAAGTACCTTCCTGAACTCCCAGGCCAGCTGCAGCGCGGTGATGAGGGTCGCCAATTCCATCCAAAGCTCCGTGGTCGATGTCCGCGGACGGGATTTGATGTCCGCTCAGTGTCCGTTCGGACACTTTCCCTTATCAGGCAATAACTTAGTCAATGCTTGGATGCGCGGCCTTCCAAAACGGTTGCAATCACCCCGAATAAAACGTCGCCCTTGCCCCCGCCGTTGGAATTCCCTCCCTCGACATCGTCGGTATTTTTTGTTTCACGCCATCCAACGCACCGCTTTTCGCGGCGAGCTTGGCAAAAAGGTGCGTGGATTCCAGATTCCATGCGGTCGGTTTCGACTTTCGGCACGAGAATCGGAATGCTAGCTTCATGCCTGTAACCGATGGTTTCGGGACCCGTGACCAGCTGTTGATTGGGAATAGTTCAACGATAGCGAACTATGAAACGGAGCGTCGGTCCACTTGAGGGTGTTTTAAGTGAAGGAACAAGTCATGAAAAGATCGTCTCGAATCATCCCTGGCTGTCGCCCATCCTGGGTGCTCGGCCTGATGGGACTGTTGTGCCTGCCGTTCGCCTGGGCCGTTTCAGCATCGGCTGATGATGCTCCACCCAAGTACCCGGCCAGGCTACCCATCGCGCAATACATGGAACCGGATCAGGCCACTGAAATCGCCCTGGCCCGGACCGCTGCGCCGAAGGCTGTATCAGACAATGCCACTATCCTGGTACTGGGCAAGGATGGTTACGAGACGGCGGTTAAGGGCACGAACGGTTTCGTGTGCTATGTAGGGCGGTCCTGGGAGAAGGATTTCGATGACCCTGAATTCTGGAACCAGCACCCCCGTACCCCTCAGTGTTACAACGCGGCGGCGGCAAGCTCGATATTCCCGGGCATCCTCGAACGCACGCGTTGGGTGATGACAGGTGTCTCCAAGGACGAGATGATCGCGCAGACGAAGGCGGAAGTAGCAAACCATCAAGTCGGCGTCCCTGCTCCGGGCAGCATGGTCTACATGCTGTCCAAGGACCAGTACATCAACGATCCACAGCCGGGCGCACCGTCCAATTTCGCTCCGCACGTGATGTTCTTCGTGCCGGCTGCCCCAGGCGAAGAAGGCTCGGCCTGGGGTGCGAACGTGCCTCACGCGGCGATCTTCTCGACCACCAGCGATATTGAGCCGTTCACAACCTACTTCGTGCTGTCGCCGAAATGGTCCGATGGCACCTTCGGTCCTTACGTGGCTTCAGTTGCCAAGACCGACGAACAGCATCATCACTGACGCGAGGGAATCAACCATGAAAAGATCGTCGCTGATCATTATTCGGCCACTCGGCATATTGAGCCTATTATGCCTGCCGCTCGCCTGGCCACTGACGGCGTCGGCTGACGATGCTCCCAAGTACCCGGCCATGGCCCCGGTCGCGCAATACCACGAAGCAAGCGACGCACAAGAGATAGCACTCGCCAAGAGCGCCGCTGCCGCATCGATCTCGGATCACGCGGAGATAAAGGTGTTGGGCGCGCACGGCTACGAGACCGCAGTGAAGGGGACCAACGGCTTCGTCTGCCTGGTGGGTCGGTCCTGGGCCATGAGCTTCGACAATCCGGAATTCTGGAACCCGAAGATCCGCACGCCGATATGCCTCAATGCAGCCTCAGTACGGGACTCCTCGGTGCTGCCCCTCTACCTCACTCGCACCGAATGGGTGCTGGCCGGTGTCTCCATCGCCGATATGCAGCAGCGGGAGACGGCCGAGTGGAAGGATGGCAGGCTCACGCCGCCGTCAGCCGGCGACGTGACCTACATGATGTCGAAAGACCAGTACATCAATGATGATGCGCACCCCTGGCACCCGCATGTGATGTTCTTCGCGCCGCGCAAGGATAAGTCGCAGTGGGGTGAAAATCTCCCCGGCTCGCCAGTGCAGGCCGACTGCACCAACGTCGCGGAGACGTGCATCTTCATGGTGCTGGTGGCGAAGTGGTCCGATGGCACCCTGGACCCGGCGTACGGCTCGGCAGGAACTCATCGCATGTGATGAGCGGATTGGCGAGTGCTCCAAGGATGGATCGTATCAGTGTGTAAAAAGAAACAGCGGCCCGATGGGCCGCCGTTCATTTTCTGAAAGCTGGACTGGCTGCTTATTCGTGGCCCGCCGGCGGGTAAGCCGGCAATAGCGGCGGCACCGCCGGCAACGGCAGCGGATGGGCGACGATCTTGTCCATCAGGTACTTGATGGCCGTATCCAACTGCGCATCCTTGCCTTTCACCACGTCGCCCGGCAGGTCGTCCACCTGGATGTCCGGATCCACGCCGTGGTTCTCGATCACCCACTCTGAGTCGAGACCGTACTCGGTGCTTTCCGGCACCGTGATGTAGCCGTTGTCCAGCAGCGACCAGTCGCCGCGGATGCCGCGCACACCACCCCAGGTGCGCATGCCGATCAGCGGACCCAGCCCATACTTGCGGAAGTAGTAGGGGAAGATGTCGCCGTCGGAGGCCGAGTACTCGTTGATGAGGCAGGCCTTGTAGCTCACCGAGAGCACCTGCGGCTCGGTGCCGGGGGCCTGCTCACGGTTGGTGGTCATGCCGGCCAGCACCCGGCGCAGGCGTTCCAGCAGGATCTGGTCGATGAAGCCGCCGCCGTTGAAGCGGTCGTCGATGATCAGGCCCTGCTTGTCGATCTGGGGGTAGAACTGGTCGATGAACTGCTTCATGCCGTTCGCGCCCATGTCGTCCAGGTAGACGTAGCCGATCTTGCCGCCGGAGGCCTTGGATACGTAGTCGCGGTTGTGCTGTATCCAGTCGTCCTGGCGGATGGTGCCCTCGTCGTGCAGGGTCTTCACGGTCACGTCACGGCGGCCCTTGCCGGCGGCGTCGTCCGCCAGCGTGAGCTTCACGGTCTGGCCGCGGGTGCCCACGAACAGGCTGTAGATGTCGGTGGGAGCCTTGAGCTCATGGCCGTCCACCGCCAGCACGTAGTCGCCCACCTTGGCGTCGATCCCCGGTTCCATGAGCGGCGAGGCGTATTCCGGCTTGGTGTTGTCGCCGGCGTAGATCTTGGAGATGTAGTAACGGCCTGACTTCGGGTCCACCGCGTAGTCGGCGCCGACGAGGCCGGTCGGCACCGGCGTCACGCCGTAGTCCAGGTCGCCGCCGCCCACGTAGGTGTGGGAGTTGGAGAGCTCGCCCTGGATCTGGCCGATCAGGTAGACGAGGTCTTCACGGTGACCTACGTAGGGCAGAAGCTTCTCGTACTTGGCCTGGATCGTGTCCCAGTCCAAACCGTTCATCTTCTCGTTCACGAAGAAGTCCCGTTCCAGGCGCCAGGCCATGTGGAACATCTCGTCCCACTCGGCGCGCGGGTCAACCTGCATCAGCATGTGGGAGGTGTCCACGTCCTTGGGCTGGCCGTCGTCACCGCTCACGTCCAGGAGCTGGAACTTCCCGTCCTGGGTGTTGAGGAGCGCGGTCTTGCCGTCCGCCGAGAGCGCGTAGGAGGCGAGGTCGGTGGCGAGGCTCTTGTCCTTGCGCTTGTCCATGTCGAACACGTGCAGGGCGCTGTGCTCGCCCGAGAGCGGGCCCTCGATGGTGAAGTTGGGCTGGGTCTCGTAGTAGAGATGCCCGGAAGTGGCCGTGAGCCCGGTGTAGTTGTCAGCGGGCACCGGCACCGCCACGGCGCGGGCCATCAGGCCCGCCACGTCAATGTGCAGGGGCTTCGGAGCCTTGCCCTGCTTGTCCTCGTCAACGGATTTCCCGTCCTTGGCGGGCGTGCCCTCGTCGGAGCGCGGCGCGAAGGGCGAGGGGGCGTCCTGGTCCAGGGTGGCGGCGTAGATACCCGACATCTTCAGGGTGGCGACGTTGAACTCG
>DASYZF010000045.1:0-3493 GCA_035946515.1 Gammaproteobacteria bacterium
CTTGGAATGCAGCTGGCGGAAGCGCTTGAGCTCGTCCATGGGCAGCGCGTAGCCCGTGAGATGCAGCAGCGCGTAGAGCAGCATGGAGCCGTGGCCGTTGGAGAGCACGAAGCGGTCCCGGTCGGCCCACTTGGGCTCGGCCGGATCGTGCTTCAGGTAATCGTTCCAGAGGACTTCGGCGATGTCCGCCATGCCCATGGGCATGCCGGGGTGGCCGGAATTGGCTTTCTGCACGGCATCCATCGCGAGCGCGCGGATGGCGTTGGCGAGTTCGCGTCTGGAGGGCATGGAGGCTCCGGGGAAAAGGCGCGTATTTTCGCCGATACGGACCCCAGGGACAACCGCTTTCGGGGCCGCGCGGGCCGCCCCAGGTTAAAATAGCCGGGCTGCGCCGCTCCAAGGCGCCTCCCCGACACGGGACCAGTCCCCATGAGTGGTATCTACGCCAAGACCTTCACGGTCCGCTGGGCCGACCTGGACCCCAACGGCCACATGCGCCACAGCGCCTATGCCGACTACGGCGCCCAGGCCCGCATAGCCTTCCTGACGGAGCAGGGTTTCGGCCTCACCCAGTTCATGAAGATGCGCATGGGCCCCATCCTGTTCGCGGAGAACCTGAAGTACCTGCGGGAGGTCCGCTTCAACGAGGACATCCGGGTGACCTGCGAGGCCACCGGCCTCTCCCCCAACCGCAAACACTGGCGCATCCGCCACCGCATCCTGCGCCCGGACGGGGAGCTCGCCTGCGTCATCGACTGCCAGGGAGCCTGGCTCGACCTGGTGCAGCGCAAGGTCATACCAGCACCCACGGAGTTGGAAGCCGTGATGCAGCAGATGCCGAAGGCAGACGACTATGCTGAGTTCGAACCGAAGAAAGAAGCCTAGAGTTCCAGTAACACGCCCATACCGCGCTTCACGCCCGTGAAGCCCCTCACCTTCCGCGCCGCGAGGCCGCTCTCGGCATCCTGCCTCCCGCGGCATTCGCACATCCGTGTGCGTCACAGCTGAAGAAGTGTGGCCATCCCTCTTTTTAATCCCTTAAAGCCGCTAACCTTTCTTGTGGCCAATAGAGTCCCCGCCACGTAAGGGGCGTAGCTCGTGGACTCGTGGCGCAGCTCGATGCGCTCCCCGGCGTCGCCGAAGACGGCCTGGATGGCGGAGTAGTAACCCGGCACCCGGATGGAATGCATCTGGGAACCGTTCAGGGTCGCGCCGCGGCTCTCCTTCAGCCCCTGGGTCTCGTCCACCGGCACCTTCCAAGTCGGCTTCGCCACCCGCGAGAGCTGCATGGCCAGTTCCCGCGCCGTGCCGCTCGGCGCATCGGGCTTGGCATCGGATGCGTAATCCAGGATCTCCCAGTGCGGCATGTGCCTGGCCATCACGGCGGAGAAATGCTGCATGAGCGCGGCGGTGATGGAGAAGTTGCCGGCGGCGAACACGCCGACGCCCTTGCGCTCTGCCCAAGCATCTATCTCGGCGTAATCGGCATCCGTGAGGCCGGAGGTGCCGATCACCGCGTCGCAGCCCGCCTCGATGGCGACACGCACGTTGGCTTTCACCGCCTCGGGCCGGGTGTAGTCGATGAACACCTCCGCGGGACCCGCCTGCAGGGCCTCGGCCACGCTCGCGTGGAGGCGGACGTCGGCACGCGGCCCGCCACCGATGTCCTTCAGGGATTCACCCACATGGCTGCGGCCCACGGCCGAGACCAGCACCAGATCCGGGGAGCCCGAAATGGCGCGTGTCAACTCGCGGCCCACATGGCCGGCGGCACCGGCAAGACAGAGCTTGATCATCGCGCCACGGACTCCGTTGCGTCGGAAGAGCGACGCTTACCTTAGGCGTTCACAAAAATTATGTCCAACAGCCTCGCACATGCCGCGATTTGCTCATGGTAACGCGGCTACATATGCGCAATTGACGTTCGTCTTATCGTGACGGGGGTCACAACCCTGCATCGCATCCGGGTCAATCATGCGGACGGGTTGTCATATCAGGAGGTACGGACCATGCGTACCCAGCGCATCAATATATATCTGCTCCTGTCGCTCGCACTCACCGCCGCGGTGTTCGCGGGTTGCAACGGCTCAAGCAATTCCTCCTCCGGCCCCTCGGGGACCATGAACCTGGCGGTGAGCGACACGCCGGTGGATGGCGCCACCAGCGTGGTGATCACCTTCACCGGCGTCGAGATCCAGCCTCGCGGCCAGGGCGAAGATCAACAGGGTGACGACGGGGGACACGAATGCGCCCCGCCTTCGGTCACCAACGGCATGGCGCCACCCGCCCAAGGCATGCCGGTCCATGGCGCCGATCCGGGGGACATGGACGACGATGGCAGCGGTGATGACAATGGCTGCGATGACGACGTCGACTCCGGAGCCCCCTCCGGCGGCACCAGCAGCGCGCCCTCTGCCGCCACGTCCACGGGCGACAACGATGCGGACGACCAGGGTGTGCTCAGCTTCAACTTCACCACGCCCCACACCATCGACCTCATGCAGCAGCAGGGGGGCAACAGTGCCTCGCTCCTGAACGGGGTGAAGCTGCCGGCCGGCAACTACGCCTGGATACGCCTGATGGTGGCCTCCACCGGCAACACCATCACCCTCACGGACGGCAGCGTGCATCCGCTCACCATCCCCAGCGGCGATGAGAGCGGGCTCAAGCTGGTGCACGGCTTCACGGTGGCGGACGGCGGCGTGGTGGACTTCACCATCGACTTCGACCTGAGGCGCTCCGTCATCCTCGCCAACGGCCAATACTTCCTGAAGCCGGTGCTGAGGCTCATGAACAACCTGGACGTGGGCCGGGTCAGCGGCACGGTGGCCAACACCTTCATGATCGGCACCACCGCGATCACGGATCCGGGCTGCATGCCGGCGGCGTACATCTTCTCCGGCGCCAACGCCACGCCCGTGGACATCAACCCGACGTCCGCCTCGCAGCCCATCGCCACGGCCGGCGTGAAGCTGGACAGCGAATCGGGTGATTTCAGGTTCGGCGCCGGCTTCCTCGCACCCGGGGCCTATACCGTGGCCCTGGTCTGCGCCTCAGGCGACAACCCGGCCACCGTGGACACACTCACGTTCTCCCCGCCCAAGAACGTGACGGTGGCTTCCGACAACACAGCTACGGTCAGCTTCCCCTGATCCGACGGCCGGCGCGGCGGGGCCCAAGCCCCTCGCCGCCCGGGGATGACAGGACGTACATCTCCAGCGGTACACGGGGACCCGGATCCGGCGTTTACATGCCGTAACAGCGCGGCCCTTGCGACTGGCTATACTGGATGGCATGGAGGATCTCCGATGAAGAAGCACCTGGCTCTCATCGCGGCGGCGGGAATCCTGGGACTAGGCGGCTGTTACGGCTCCTACACCAACCCCACCACCTTCACGCTCGCGGTGGCGGACGCTCCCGTGGACGGCGCCGAACACGTCACGCTGGCCTTCACCGGCGTGCAGATCCAGCCGAGCGCCGGCAACACCCTGGA
>DASYZF010000046.1:0-8370 GCA_035946515.1 Gammaproteobacteria bacterium
GACGAACTCGGCCGCAAAATACAACACATGCCCGCCGTCCAGTACCGGGACCGGAAGCAGGTTCAACACTCCCAGGCTGATGCTCACGATGGCGAGGAACGCCAGGAAAGGCACCAGGCCGCTCTCAGCGGTATAGCCCGCGTACTGGGCTATGTTGATGGGCCCGCTGATGTTCCGCCAGGACACGTTGCCGAGCACCATGTTCCAGGCGGCGTCCAGGGTCAGCCAAGCCAGGTCGGTGGTCCGCTTGAGCGCCTGCCAAAAGGCAGCGGGGGGATTATACCGTTGTTCCGCCAGCAAACCGGCATAGAAATCCTTGGGAATCTGCGGTCCTGCGCCGATATGCCCCTGGCTGATTCCGTCCTTGGACTGGGTCCCGACGCGCAAGGCCAGGGGTTCCTGCTTCCCGGCGCGCTCGATGGTGAGGTCGAGGGTCTTGCCACCGGAAGCTCTGATGGCGGCGGTCATGTCCTGCCAACTGGCCAGGGGCTTGCCCTCCAGCTCCAGGATGCGGTCGCCGACTTTCAGGCCGGACGCCGTGGCGCTACCGCCCGCTTCGAGTTGTCCGATGACCGGAGGGATGGGCGGGTCCCATTCACTCAGACCCAGGCCCGGCAGGAGCTGGTCGGGTGCGGTGAGGGACTTGGTGTCCGTCACCGTGAGGGTGAGCTGGCGCACGGGCCCCGCGGGCTGCTGCACGCGCACCTGCACCTTGTGCCCGTCCATGATCCCCTGGAACAGGGCGAGCCCGGCGGCATCCCAGGTGCGGGTCTCGTCCCCCGCCACCGACACGATCTGGTCCCGGGGTTCGAAGCCCGCGACCGCGGCCGGCGAACCCGGCGTGATGTCGCCGACGACGGGTTTGATGCCCTGGACGCCTGCCATGTAGATGATCCAGTAGGCCAGGACCGCGAACAGCAGGTTGAACCCCGGCCCCGCCAGCACCACCAGGAGACGCTTATATATAGGCTGGCGATTGAAGGCCCGCGGCAGGTCCGCCTCGGCCACCTGCCCTTCCCGCTCATCCACCATCTTCACGTAACCGCCGAGCGGCAGGGCCGCGAGCACGTACTCGGTGTCGTCGCCGCGCCGATGCCAGGTATAGAGGGGCTTGCCGAAGCCCACCGAGAAACGCAGCACCTTGATGCCGAGGCGGCGGGCCACGATGAAATGCCCGAACTCGTGCACTGTCACCAGCACGCCGATGGCGACGAGGAAAGCCAGGAGGCTGATGAGTATCTGCATGGTTTCCTCTAGGCCGCGGCCGCGAGACGGGTCTCGGCGGCGGCGCGCACGCGCTTGTCCAGCGCCAGCACCGCTTCCAGGGAAGCGACCGGCCCGGGCTGGGTTTGTTCCAGCATCGCGTCCACGAGCTCGGCGATGCCGGTGAAGGACAGGCGCCCCGCCAGGAACGCCGCCACCGCCACTTCGTTGGCGGCGTTGAGCACCACCGGCGCCCCCCCGCCCGCCTCTGCCGCCCGCATGGCGAGCTTGAGGCAGGGGAAGGACTCGAGGTCCGGCGGCTCGAAATCCAGGTTGCCGCGGGCCAGCATGTCGAGGGGTTCGACACCGGCGTCGAGGCGCTCCGGCCAGGCGAGGCCATGGGCGATGGGCGTGCGCATGTCGGGGTTGGAGAGCTGTGCCAGCACAGAGCCGTCATCGTACTCCACCATGGAATGGATCACGCTCTGGGGATGCACCAGCACTTCGATGCGCTCGGGACCGGTGTCGAAGAGCCAGCAGGCCTCGATCACCTCCAGGCCCTTGTTCATCATGGTGGCGGAGTCCACCGAGATCTTGCGTCCCATGCTCCAGTTGGGGTGGGCGCAAGCCTCAGCCGGCGTCACCTCCGCGAGACGCTCCACGGGCCAGCCGCGGAACGGACCGCCGGAAGCGGTCAGCAGGATGCGGCGCACGCCCCGCGGCCACGCGCCCGGGCGATAGCCGCCGGGCATGCACTGGAATACGGCGTTGTGCTCGCTGTCGATGGGCAGGAGCTCAGCGCCCTGCTCGCGCACGGCGTCCATGAACAGCTTGCCGGCCATCACCAGCGCTTCCTTGTTGGCGAGCAGCACCCGCTTGCCGGCGTGCACCGCCGCGAGCGTCGCCTCGAGGCCGGCGGCGCCGACGATGGCAGCCATCACGTAGCCGCCCTCCGCGAGGGCCGCCGCTTCCTCGAGCGCCGCGGCACCGGAACGCACTTCGGTCTTGAGGCCGCTGTCCTTCACCAGGCTGCGCAGGCGTCGCGCGGCCCGCTCTTCGACCATCACCGCGAGACGCGGCTGGTGCTCGAGGCACTGCTTGAAGAGCCCGTCCACGTCACGGTGCGCGGTGAGCGCCGCAATGCGGAAACGGTCGCGATGCCGCGCCACCACATCCAGGGTGTTGATGCCCACGCTGCCGGTGGAGCCCAAGACGGTGACGCCGATCACGAGATGAGCCCCAGGCCCAACAGTCCAAGCCAATAGAGCGGCGCGGCGGCGGTGAGGCTGTCCACCCGGTCGAGCACCCCGCCGTGCCCCGGGAAGAAGTGGCCGCTGTCCTTGATCCCTGCCTGGCGCTTGAAGAGGCTCTCCGAGAGGTCTCCGACCACCGACAGGAGGGCCACGCCGATGCAGATGGGGATGAAGAGCCACCAGGCGACCGGCAGCCAATGGCTGGCTACGCCGGCCACCACCGCGACGAGAGCCACGCCACCCGCCACGCCCTCCCAGGTCTTGCCCGGGCTCACCAGCGGCGCGAGCTTGTGACGCCCGAAGGCGCGGCCGGCGAAGTAGGCGCCGATGTCCGCCGCCGAGGTCAACAGCAGCAGTATCAACAGGTACCAGGGGTTCACGGCACGGACGGCCACCACCGCCGCCAGCGAAGGCAGGAGCGTCAGCACGCCGCAGAAAGTCTTGACCGGGAAGCTGAACTCGGTGCGCAGCTTCGCGATCCAGACGAGGCTGAAGATCCACCAGGCGACCGCGACGACGCAATAGACGGCCATGCCCTGGAGGTAGGCGCTGCGGGGTTGCACCAGCACGAACAGCGCGATCACGGCGAGAAACAACCCCACCATCTCGATGCGTGCGGCGCGCCCCGGCCGCCCGGCCAGCGCCGACCACTCCCAGGCGCCGACCAGGGCCATGGACAGCATCGCGGCGGCGAACAACCAGCCGGGCGCGAGGAAGATCAGCGCGATCACGATGGGCGCGATGATGAGGGCGGTGATGACGCGCAGCTTAAGCACCCTTCTCTCCCTCCACTTGCTCGCCCGTCAGCCCGAAGCGCCGTTGCCGGGTCGCGTACCAGACGAGCGCCTCATCCAAGGCCGCGGCATCGAAGTCCGGCCACAACGCGTCGCTGAAATAGAGCTCGCTGTAGGCCAGGTTCCACAGCAGGAAGTTGCTGATGCGCCGCTCGCCGCCGGTGCGGATGAAAAGCTCCGGGTCCGGCGATCCGGCGAGGGCCAGGCCCGCGCCCAGCGCCTGTTCATCCAGCTCTTCCGGCCTAGCGTGGCCCGAGGCTACCCGGCGGGCGAAACCGCGCGCGGCCTCGACGATGTCCCAGCGCCCGCCGTAACCCACGGCGATGTTGAGCAGCATACGCGGGTTCGCGGCGGTGAGCGTTTCCGCCTCGGCCATGCCCCGCTGCAGCTTGTCGGAGAAGGCCCGGCGCGCGCCGACGAAGCGCACCCGGATGCCGTTCTCGTGCAGCTCGCGCACATCCTTGCCGAGCGCCCCCAGGAACAGCTCCATGAGCCGGCTGACCTCGCCCTCGGGTCGTTGCCAGTTCTCGCTGCTGAAGGTGAACAGGGTGAGCGCTTTGACGCCGCGCTCGGTGCAATGCTCGATGATGCGCCGGGCGGCGTCGAGGCCGGCCTTGTGCCCCAGGTTGCGCGGCAAGCCGCGCTTCCTGGCCCAACGGCCGTTGCCATCCATGATGACGGCGATGTGCTGCGGCAGAGTGTCTTTCTCGGTCATGCTGCTTCGGGCGGACCTGCGTCCCGGGCAACCGCCCGGCACGCTTAGACTTCGAGGAGCTCAGCTTCCTTGGTGGCCAGGATCTTGTCGATGTCGGCGATGTGCTTGTCGGTGAGCTTCTGCACCTCGTCCTGGGCCCGGCGCTCTTCGTCCTCGGTGACCTTGCGGTCCTTGAGCAGGGCCTTGAGCTCGGTGTTGGCATCGCGGCGCGCGCCGCGCACCGCCACCCGGGCGGCTTCGGCCTCCTGGCGCGCCACCTTGATGATCTCCTTGCGACGCTCTTCGGTGAGCGCGGGCATGGGCACGCGGATGATGTTGCCCGCGGTGGCCGGCATGAGGCCGAGATCGGAGGTCATGATGGCCTTCTCGATCACCTGGATCATGGGTTTCTCCCAGGGGGTGATGGTGAGCGTGCGGCTGTCGCCCAGCGCCACGCTCGCCACCTGGTTGAGGGGCACCTGCGAACCGTAGTACTCCACCCGCAGGTGATCCAGCATGGCGGTGTTGGCGCGACCGGTACGCAGCTTGGAGAGCGCATCCTTGAGCGTCTCGGCGCTCTTCATCATGCGCGCGGTGGCGGATTTCTTGACGTTGTCGATCATTTGTCTTCTCCGTTGTCCACCAGCGTGCCGACGCTGCCGTCACCCTGCACGATGCGCATCAGGTCACCGTCGCGGGAGAGGTCGAACACCCTGAGGGGTATATTGTTGTCGCGGCACAGCACCATGGCCGTGGCGTCCATCACCATGAGCTTGTCGCTGATCACCTGGTCGAAGGTGAGGTGCATATAGCGCTTCGCCTTGGGGTCCTTCTTGGGGTCGGCGGAATACACGCCGTCCACCTTGGTGGCCTTGATGAGGAGCTCGGCACCGATCTCGATGGCGCGCAGGCTCGCGGCGGTGTCGGTGGTGAAGAACGGGTTGCCGGTGCCGGCGGCGAAGATGCACACCCGGCCCTTCTCCAGGTGGCGCACGGCACGGCGGCGGATGTAGTCCTCGCACACGTCGTTCACGCTCATGCCGGACATGACGCGCACGTACACGCCGATGCGCTCCAGCGCATCCTGCAGGGCGAGCGCGTTCATGACGGTGGCGAGCATGCCCATGTGGTCGGCGGTGACCCGGTCCATGCCGGCGCGAGCGAGGCCGGCGCCGCGGAAGATGTTGCCGCCGCCGATGACGAGACCCACCTGCACGCCCGCGTCGCGCACGTCGCGGATCTCGCCGGCGAAGCGCTTGATGACGGCGGGATCGATGCCGTAGTCGCCGGAGCCCATGAGGGCTTCGCCCGAGAGCTTCAGCAGGATGCGCTTGTAGGCGGGTGCGTGGCTGGCCATGCGTCTTGGATCCGGTTCCGCTGGGGTCCAGTTACGCGGAGCCCCGCAAAGCGGGGCCCCGGTATTCCGTCGAATTGTACCGTAAACCGCCCCGCCGCGGGGCCGGGCTCAGCTGCGGCGCGCCTGGGCCATGACTTCGGCGGCGAAATCTTCCTGCTTCTTCTCGATGCCCTCGCCCACCTCGAAGCGCACGAAGCGCAGCACCTCGGCGCCGGACTTGGCGAGCAGCTTCTCCACGCTCGTGTCCGGGTCCTTCACGAAGGGCTGGCCTAGCAGCGTGACCTCCGCCAGGAACTTCTTGAGGCGGCCTTCCACCATCTTCTCGATGATGGCAGCCGGCTTGCCGCTGTCCGCGGACTGGGCACGGATGATCTCCCTCTCCTTCTCCAGGGTCTCGGCGGCCACCTGCTCGGGTTTCACGCACAGCGGGCGGCTGGCGGCCACGTGCATGGCGATGTCCTTGGCGAGCGCGGCATCGCCGCCCTTGAGCTCCACGATCACGCCGATGCGGCTGCCGTGGGCATAGGCGCCGAGCACGCCGCCCTTGGTCTGGTAGCGTTCGGTGCGGCGCACGGTCATGTTCTCGCCGATCTTGGCCACGAGGTTGCGGCGCGCGGTATCCACGCTCTCGCCGCTCGCGAGCTTGGCATCGTTGAGCGCCTCGGGGCTGGCGGGGGCGGCGGTGAGCACGGCCTTGGCCACGGCCACGGCGAAACCGGTGAACTCGTCGCCGTTGGCGACGAAGTCGGTCTCGCAGTTCACTTCCACCATGGCCACGGCGTCCGGTGACTGCTCGATGGCGATGCGGCCCTCGGCGGCCACGCGGCCGGCCTTCTTGTCGGCCTTGGCGAGACCCGCCTTGCGCATGTTCTCGACCGCGAGGTCGAGGTCACCGCTGGACTCGGTCAGCGCCTTCTTGCACTCCATCATGCCGGCGCCGGTGCGCTCGCGCAGTTCCTTGACCATGTTCGCTGAGATCGTCATTTCTATTACCTGGATACCGAAAGGGTTACTGAGGTTCGGCTCGGGGAGCCGGCGCTTACTCGCCGGCACCCGCATCGGACTTGCGGCCACCGGCCTTCTTGCGGGCCGGGGGCTTCTTGCGGTTGACCGTGGTCCGCTTGCGGCCTTCGCCGGCCTCTGCCGGCTGCCCGCCGGCGCCGGCCTCGGCGGCGTGCGCCTCGCCTTCGGCCTTCTTCGGGGCCGGGGCGGCACCCTTCTTGCGGCCGCGGCGCGCCTTCGGGCGGCCGTTCTCGTCGAGCTCCACGAACTCGTCCTCGTCGCCGCCCATCTGCGGCATGGCCTCGCGGCCGGCGAGCACGGCATCCGCCATGCCCTGGGCATAGAGCTGCACGGCGCGGATGGCGTCGTCGTTACCCGGGATCACGTAGTCGATGCCGTCGGGGGAGTTGTTGGTGTCCACCACGCCCACGATCGGGATGTTGAGCTTGCGGGCCTCGCTGATGGCGATCTTCTCGTGGCCCACGTCGATGACGAACAGCGCGTCGGGCAGGCCGTTCATCTCCTTGATGCCGCCGAGGCTCTTCTCGAGCTTCTCCATCTCGCGGCGCAGGCGGATGACTTCCTTCTTGCCGAGGCGCTCGAAGGTGCCGTCGGTGGACTGGGCTTCGAGTTCCTTCATGCGGCGGATGGACTGGCGCACGGTCTTGTAGTTGGTGAGGGTGCCGCCGAGCCAGCGCTGGTTCACGCAGGGCATGCCGCAGCGGCGCGCTTCCTCACCGATGGTCTCGCGCGCGGCGCGCTTGGTGCCGACGAAGAGGATGGTGCCGCCGTCGGACACGAGACGCTTCACGAACTCCGCCGCCTCGTTGTAGAGGGGCAGCGTCCTCTCGAGGTTGACGATGTGGATGCGGCTGCGCTCGCCGAAGATGAACGGGGCCATCTTCGGGTTCCAGAAACGGGTTTGATGACCGAAATGCACGCCAGCTTCGAGCATCTGGCGCATGGACATGGACGTGGACATGATCGTGGACTCCTGACGATTCGGAACGCCCCGCATGCAGGGTGAGTTCCCGGGGTTAAGCCTCCATACGCCCCGTGTCGTGACCCGGGCCGGCCCTTAAGCCGGAACGGGCACCCCACGAACGGTTAACGGCGCATGTGTGGGTTTTAAAACACCGGCGGCGACCTCATATAGAGTACGCAGCCGGCCTGATTTGCCAAAAAAGGCCGCGCTTTATACCATAAGAACCCATTAAAACGCAACGCGGGCAAGGGCTTACGCCATATGACCCCGCCGAATCCAGCCTGAAAACCCATGGCCATCACCATCAAGAACCTCGCTGAACAGGACAAGATGCGCGTCGCCGGCCGCCTGGCGGGCGAAGTGCTGGACATGATCGGCCCCCACGTCAAACCGGGGGTCAGTACCGAGGAGCTGGACCAGATCTGCCACGACTACATCGTCAACAAGCAGAAGACTATCCCCGCGAACGTGGGCTACAACGGCTTCCCCAAGACCCTCTGTACCTCCGTGAACCACGTGGTCTGCCACGGCATCCCCAACGACAAGAAGCTCAAGGATGGAGACATCATCAACATCGACGTCACCGTCATCAAGGACGGCTTCCACGGCGACACCAGCAAGATGTACTTCGTAGGCGAACCCTCGGTGCTGGCACGCCGGCTGGTGCAGGTGACCCACGAGGCCATGATGCTCGGCATCGAGACCGTGAGACCCGGCACGCGCCTGGGGGACATCGGCTTCGCCATCCAGCAGTACGCCGAGAGCCACGGCTTCTCGGTGGTGCGCGAGTACTGCGGACACGGCATCGGCAAGATCTACCACGAAGACCCGCAGGTGCTGCACTACGGCAGCCCCGGCGTCGGCTTGGAGCTCAAACCCGGCATGACCTTTACCATCGAGCCCATGATCAACGCCGGCAAGCGCCATGTGAAGATGCTCCCCGACGGCTGGACGGTGGTGACCAAGGACCATTCCCTCTCGGCGCAGTGGGAGCACACCATCCTGGTGACCGACAAGGGTCACGAGATCCTCACCACCCGCGCGAACGGCGAAGTGTGACGCGTGGGCGCGAACCCGTCCTC
>DASYZF010000047.1:0-1855 GCA_035946515.1 Gammaproteobacteria bacterium
CGGGCTTGGGGTCCCGGCCGTTGCGACATAAGCAGTCATTGCCTATCCCCGACGGAAAATGCGGATGCTTCCCCGTCGCCATTAACCGTAGCAGAGGCGACATACATTGCCAGTGCGTGGACCCATGACAGGGTTGTCATATCCGCACGCGTCACGATGTAGTCCGGGGCGTACAAGAAGGGCCGCCGGGTCCGCGTAAGCGCCGCATGGCAGCGGAATGTTGGAGACAGTGAGTTGCTGCGCACGGCACCTTAAGGAGAGGCCCATGCGCACACACTCCGTCGCTGTGATCTTCGCCGTCGTCTTCGGTGTGTCCCCGCTTGCACCCGCCCGCTACGCTTTCCCCTAGGGATCCAGACCATCACCACCATCATTGGGTGGCACAGACTTGGCATCCCTACGCGGTGCCGGTGTCTCCCTTGTTCGACCCAGAGGCGCTTCTCGATTTCGACTCGCCGCCGGCGCCCGCCGGGGAAAAGTACGGGTATTTCTGCCCCAGTGCCGGTGCCTATTACCTTATATAGAGAGCTGTCCCGGTGGGTGGCGGCTGGTGCCTGAGGCCATCGGTGCACCACTTCCCGGCGGCTGGACCCCGGGGCGAGAGGGACCCCGACACGCGCGACTGGTATCATCCCCTTTGAGACCCAAGGGGGATGCTTCGTGTGGAAATGGTTGCGGTCCCGTCAGAACGAGAATAGCGAGAGCAGGGACACGACCCTGATGCGCCGCGCCCTGGCCGCGGGCATCCGGACCGTGACCGGCCACCGCCGCGGCCGCGTGCTGCACGCCTACGTGCAGTCGGCGAGCTCGAGCGTGGCGGGCACCCGCGCCATGGTGGCGAGCGGCGTGCCGGTGGACGCCGTGAACCACGACGGCGACACGCCCTTCATCATCGCCGTGCGCAAGGGCCGCGAACCGCTGGCGCGCGCGCTCATCGAGCTCGGCGCCAACGTGAACCACCAGAACCGGCTGAAGCGCAGCGCGCTGCACGAGGCGTCCATCGCCGGCTCCCTGCCGTTGGTGAAACTCTGCCTCACCTACCGTGGACGCCTCGACCTGCAGGACGCGAACGGCAACACCCCGGTGCACCTCGCCGCCGCCCGCACCAACGCAGAGGTGGTGGAATTCCTGATCCGCGCCGGCGCACGGCCCGACGTGACCAACCGTTCCGGCCAGACTGCCTTCTCGCTGGCCCACGAGCCGTTGCAGCGGCGCATGACGACCTGGTGGCTGGAGACGAGCACGCGCATCAATCGTTCCGAGTTGCAGCGCAAGAAGCCTTAGAGGAAGGTTCGGGGATTCAGAAGAGCGTCTTCACCGCGCCCAGGCCGGAACCGATCAGCAGCGCCACGGTGGCGTAGAGCCCCAGCATGAAGCCGTGATGGCGTCCGCCACCGCTCTTGGAAGTGACATAGCCGTAGGCGTACCAGGCGCGGGCGGCCACGAACACCAGGCCCAGCACCGCGGCCCAGAGCCCGCTCAGGGTGAGCCCGAAGATCCACAGGGCCGGCAGCACCACCACCAGCTGTTCGATGGTGTTCTGTTGCACCCGGTGATAGCGCTCGAACTGCGGGTGGCCGGTGACGGTGGGCGCCACCACCTGGTAGCGGGTCCGGGCGCGGCTCACCAGGTACCCGAAGATCAGGTACTCGAGCAGGATCAGCAGCGTGACGAGATAGACGTAGGCCATGCTCAGGGCATCTGGATCTTGCCGCCGCCGCCCAGGCCCCCGAGACCGCCCTTGCCCATGTCGGGCACCACGATGGAGGAGGCTGCCTGGCGGCGCAGCTCGCGCAACTGCTCCATGGTCTCCTGGATGGCTTGGTTCGCGGTGGCGGAGAAGAGCCCCACCGCG
>DASYZF010000048.1:0-2582 GCA_035946515.1 Gammaproteobacteria bacterium
CTCCACCCGGCTCACCCGCCACATCAAGCTCAACATCCCGCTGGTCTCGGCCGCCATGGACACGGTCACCGAGGCCCGGCTCGCCATCGCGCTGGCCCAGGAAGGCGGCATCGGCATCGTGCACAAGAACATGACCGCCGAAGAGCAGGCGCGCCAGGTACGCATGGTGAAGAAGTTCGAGAGCGGCGTCATCAAGGACCCCTTCACCGTCACCCCCAACACCACCGTCGGTGAGGTGCTGCGCCTCACCCGTGCTCACGAGATTTCCGGCGTGCCGGTGGTGGACGGCCAGCAGCTGGTCGGCATCGTCACGAGCCGCGACCTGCGCTTCGAGACTCGCTACGACGAGCCCATCTCCAAGATCATGACCGGCAAGGACCGGCTGGTGACGGTGCGCGAGGGCGCGGAGAAGGACGAGGTGCTCGCCAAGCTGCACCAGCACCGCATCGAGAAGGTGCTGGTGGTGGACGGCAAGTTCCAGCTGCGCGGCATGATCACGGTGAAGGATATCCAGAAGGCGAAGGACTACCCCAACGCCTGCAAGGACGAGCACGGCCGCCTGCGCGTGGGCGCGGCGGTGGGCACCGGCGCCGATACCGACGAGCGCGTCGCTGCGCTGGTGGAGGCGGGTGTCGATGTGGTGGTGGTGGACACTTCCCACGGCCACAGCAAGGGCGTGTTGGACCGGGTCGCCCGCATCAAGAAGAAACACTCCGACGTACAGGTGATCGGCGGCAACATCGTGACCGCCGAAGCGGCCAAGGCTTTGGTGGACGCCGGCGCCGATGGCGTGAAGGTGGGCATCGGCCCGGGTTCCATCTGCACTACCCGCATCGTGGCGGGCGTGGGCGTGCCGCAGATCTCCGCCGTGGCCAACGTAGCCGAGGCGCTCGCGAAGCAAGGCGTGCCGCTCATCGCCGACGGTGGCATCCGTTATTCCGGCGACCTTGCCAAGGCCATCGCGGCCGGCGCGTATTCGGTGATGGTAGGCGGCCTCTTGGCCGGCACCGAGGAAGCCCCTGGCGAGGTGGAGCTCTACCAGGGCCGATCCTACAAGTCTTACCGTGGCATGGGTTCGCTCGGTGCCATGGCCCAGAAGCAGGGTTCCGCCGACCGCTACTTCCAGGACCCCACCGAGGAGGTGGAGAAGCTGGTGCCGGAAGGCATCGAGGGCCGCGTCCCTTACAAGGGTTCGCTGGTGGCGATCGTGCATCAGCTCATGGGCGGCCTGCGCTCGAGTATGGGCTACACCGGTTCCAAGGACGTGGCGACCATGCGCACGCGGCCGCAGTTCGTGCGCATCACGGGAGCGGGGATGCGCGAGAGCCACGTCCACGACGTGACCATAACCAAGGAAGCACCGAACTACCGCTCCGAGTGAGCACCCCAGAAAGGCCGCTCTGCGGCCTTTCTGGTCTTTAAGCCATAGGGGATGAGATGAGCCAGACCGATATCCATGCCGACCGTATCCTGATTCTGGACTTCGGCTCCCAGTGGACCCAGCTGATCGCGCGCCGGGTTCGCGAGATCGGCGTGTTCTGCGAGATTCGTACCCCGGATGTGGATGCGGCGACACTCAAGACCTTCGCTCCCAAGGGCGTGATCCTCTCCGGCGGTCCAGAGTCGGTGGTGGGGGATGCCACGCCCAAGTCGCCTAAAGCGATGTTCGAAATGGGAGTGCCGGTGCTAGGCATCTGTTACGGCATGCAGGACATGGCGGCCCAGCTCGGCGGCAAGGTGCTGCCCGGCACGCACCGGGAGTTCGGCATGGAGCGCATGAGCGTCACTGCCCCCTCGCGCCTCCTGGACGGCATCAGCGATGGCAGCGAGGGGGGCAAACCCAGCCTCGAGGTGATGATGAACCACGGTGACTCGGTGACCGAGTTGCCGCCCGGGTTCGTGCGTACCGGCGTCTCCAAGGATGCTTCCTGCGCCGCCATGACCGACGAGGCGCGCCGCTTCTACGGCGTGCAGTTCCACCCGGAGGTCACCCAGACGCTGCAGGGCGGGAAGATCCTCTCGCGCTTCGTGCTGGATATCTGCGGTTGCAAGGCACTGTGGAATTCCAGCCGCATCATCGAGGACAGCCTGGCCGCGGTCCGTACCCAGGTAGGCCAGGACCATGTACTCCTGGGTCTCTCTGGTGGCGTGGATTCCTCGGTGGTGGCGGCGCTCTTGCACAAGGCCATCGGCAGGCAGCTCACTTGCGTGTTCGTGGATACGGGTCTCTTGCGCCTGCATGAAGGCGATCAGGTGATGGAGACTTTCGCCAAGCATATGGGGGTGCGCGTGATCCGCGTGAACGCGGAGCAGCGCTTCCTGAAAGCGCTCGCGGGCGTCACTGATCCGGAAGCTAAGCGCAAGGTCATAGGCAAGCTGTTCGTGGAGATCTTCGAGGAGGAGGCAGCCAACAAGATCAGCGATGCCAAGTGGCTGGCCCAGGGGACCATCTATCCAGACGTGATCGAGTCCGCCGCTGCCAGTGGCAAGGCGCACGTGATCAAGTCCCACCACAACGTGGGTGGGTTGCCAACCCACATGCGCCTCAAGCTGCTCGAGCCCCTGCGGGAGCTCTTCAAGGA
>DASYZF010000049.1:0-3840 GCA_035946515.1 Gammaproteobacteria bacterium
AAGCGCCTACGGCGCCGTAGAGAGTGTCCGCCGCGGCGGCGCCGAGTCCCGTGACGAGGCCGAGCGTGCGGCCTTCCGCGAGCGTGCGGCGTATGACGAGCATCCCGATGGGACCCACGGGGGCGGCGATGGCGAAACCGAGGGCGACGCCGCGTACGAAGAATTCCATGACCAGGTGCGTATCCTCCTTGAGTCCAGAAACGAAAAACCGCCGGGGGTCCGGCGGTTTCAGGTGAAATGTGCGCGCGAGCGCAGGCCGGACCTCAGGGTTGTCGGTCGGCCTGTTGCTGGAGATGGAGGAAACGGTAAACCATGGAAACCTCTGTTTCGCGAGCCGCTATCCTAAACTTTGCCGTTCCGGAGTCAAGCGGGGGTGGGTGCCTGCACGTTAGAATAAGCCCGTGAATACCCGGGCACGTTCCTGCAATCCCTTAGGCTCGTTGCTGATCGGCGGCTTCATTCTCTTCGCCAGCGGCTGCGTCTCCCGAGATGTGGCCCGCTACATGGGCCAGGACCCTTCCATCGTCTTCCCCGGCACCCAGCTCGTGGACCAGTCCCTGATGCAGATGGACGATGCCCATCCGGGCGCCGACTGGGGGCTCTCACTGGTGTGGGAGGGGGACCATTACCTGCTCAGCGCCGACCAGAACATCACCCCCGGCGCGCCCACCCAGACCTGGCGAGTGCGGGCCTTGCAGCGCATCACCTTGCTCGATTACGACCAGATGTTCGCCCTCGGCAGCTGCAAGCAGGGTGACGGGCCCTTGCTGTCCAGGGTGGTGGCGGTGGTGAACTACGATCACAGCAAGCAGTGGTTCGACGCCATCCGGGAGGCCTGGGTTTTCGATCCCGCGCAGACGGCGTTCGTGCCTTATCCCCCCGAGGGCTTGAAATGCCTCAATCGCTTGTACGGCACCGACCTCACGCCGCCATCGCCCTTCATGCTGATGTCGGCCACCAACGCCGCGCCGGCGGCGGCCACGGCCAAACCCCCGTCCCCTTGAACCGCAAGAGGGTAGATCCATGCTCGAGATGCGCCCCAACTGCGAATGCTGCGACAAGGACCTGCCCCCCGGCTCACTCGACGCCATGATCTGCACCTTCGAATGCACTTTCTGCGAGGATTGCGCCCGGGGGCGTCTCGCAGGCCATTGCCCAAACTGCGGCGGAGAACTGGTACGGCGGCCGGCGCGGGAGGCGCGCTGGTTGCAGAAATACCCGGTTTCCACCGTCCGCATACACAATCCGAAATGTGCCGAGCGCCCGGCCTGATGCGCGCCTGCACAGCGCTTCTGGCCCGTGACTTGATGAACGGTCTGGCCCTGGCGGAACACTACACCGCCTATATACTCATCTACTTCACGGCCAACTGTCTCATGGGGATGAAGAATGGATAAGCTGCCGCAACTGTTCGCCAACAATCGCGCCTGGGCCGAGGGCATCAGCCGCAGACAGCCGGATTTCTTCAAGCGCCTCGCTGCCCAGCAGTCCCCCAAATATCTCTGGATCGGCTGCGCCGACAGCCGCGTGCCTGCCAACGAGATCGTCGGTCTCATGCCCGGCGAGGTGTTCGTGCATCGCAACGTGGCCAACGTGGTGGTGCACACCGACCTCAACTGCCTCTCGGTGCTGCAATATGCCGTGGACGTGCTCAAGGTGGAGCACGTCATCGTCTGCGGCCATTACGGTTGCGGCGGCGTGCAGGCCGCGTGGCGCGGCGCCTCCCTCGGGCTCATCGACAACTGGTTGCGCCACGTGAAAGACGTGGCAGAGAAGTATGCGGACGATCTCGCCGCGCGGCCGGACGATGAGACCCGCATGGACCGGCTGTGCGAGCTCAACGTGATCGAGCAGGTGCTGCACGTGGCGCGTACCACCATCGTCCAGGATGCCTGGAAGCGCGGACAGCCGCTGATCCTGCACGGTTGGGTGTATCGCCTGCAGAGCGGCCTCCTCAAGGACATCAGCATCTGCATCAGCAGCGAGAAGGAACTCAGGGAGTTCATCGAGCAGCGGGTGATGCCCGGAGGCCTGTTCTGACCGCCGCCATGGGCTGGCATCCGCGGGAGATCTTCCGCAAGCCCTGGCGCATGACGCTCATCGTGTGCCTCGAGGGCATATTCATCACCCTGCTGGGCTACTACCTGGGCTCCCGCTTCACGGCCATCTTCCACGGCGCCTCGGCCCAGATCGGGGGCATCTGGTCCGCCATCTCCGGCCTCGTGGTGCTGCAAAGCACCATCCGCGAGACCCTGAAGTCCTCGTTGCTGCGCACCATCGGCACTGCCATCGGTGCGCTGCTGTGCGCCCTGTACCTATCCCTGTTCGGGTTCGGCGTGATGGGCATGGCTTTCTGCGCCGGCCTCACCCTCGCCATCTGCTACGTGCTGGATATCTTCGAATACGCGCGTCTCGCCGCCGCCACGGTGGTAATCATCGCCGTGGTGAGCAGCCAGTCACCGCAGATCCCGCCTTTCCTCAATGCCTTCCTGCGTTTCTCGGAAGCCACCATCGGCGTGGGGGTCTGCATCCTCTGCGTCTACACCCTGCGCGTGTTCCTGCGCCCGCGGATACCCACATGATGCCCAAACCCGTGCCCATCGTGCTCGAGGGCGGAGCGGTACGCCTCGAACCCCTCTCCATGGACCATCTGGACGGTCTCTGTGCCGTGGGCCTGGACCCGGAACTGTGGCAGTGGATACCCATGCCGGTGCGCAACCCGGACGAGATGCAGGCCTACGTGCAGGATGCCCTGGACGAGCAGCGCCGCGGCGTCTCCATGCCCTTCGCCACGCTGCTGAAATCCAACCGGCAGGTGGTGGGCTGCACCCGCTTCGCCAACATGAGCCTCGAGGACCAACGGGTGGAGATCGGCTGGACCTGGATCGGCAAGCCCTGGCAGAGGAGCGCGGTGAACACCGAGGCCAAGTACCTGATGCTGCGCCATGCTTTCGAGGTGATGGGTTGCCTGCGGGTGGAGCTCAAGACCGACGCTCTCAACGAGCGCTCCCGCAACGCCATCCAGCGGATCGGCGCCAAGCAGGAGGGCATCTTCCGCCGGCATAAGATGACCCACACCGGCCGGGTGCGGGACACGGTCTACTTCAGCATCATCCTGGAGGAGTGGCCGGATGTGAAAAGCCGGCTGCAAAGCCGGCTCTCCACGTCTTCCGGTTCTTGAAGCCGATTTAGCGCCCGTTGCTGCGCCGTTGGCCGTTACCGCGTTGGCCATGACCATGGTCACGGGAGCCGGGGCGGTTGTGGCCGCCGCGCTGCTGCCCACCGCCATGGCCTCGACGGTTCTGGTGATGATGGGCGGGACGGGGTTCCGCTTCCGGGGCCGGTCCTGAACCGGGCTCGAAGCCCGGCACCACGGTCTTGGGCAGTTCCTGCCGCAACAGCCGTTCGATGTCCTTAAGCAGGCCGCGCTCGCTGCCCGCCACCAGGGAGACCGCTTCGCCGGCGGCGCCGGCCCGGCCGGTGCGCCCGATGCGGTGCACGTAGTCTTCCGGCACGTTCGGCAGTTCGTAGTTCACCACGTGGGGCAGCATGTCGATGTCGAGGCCGCGGGCCGCGATGTCGGTAGCCACCAGCACTCTGACCCGGCCCTGCTTGAAGTCCGCCAGGGCCCGGGTGCGGGCGTTCTGGCTCTTGTTGCCGTGGATGGCGGCGGACTGGATGCCGTCCTTGCCCAGCTGCTCGGCCAGGCGGTTGGCGCCGTGCTTGGTGCGGGTGAACACCAGCACCTGCCGCCAGTCGCCTTCCTTGATGAGCTGGGAGAGCAGGGCGCGCTTGCGGTGCTGGTCCACCGGATAGATGCGCTGGCTGATGCGCTCGGCG
>DASYZF010000050.1:0-3228 GCA_035946515.1 Gammaproteobacteria bacterium
CCGGAGCCGCGCGTCTACAAGACCAAGTCCAAGAACGCCCAGGAGGCCCACGAGGCCATCCGCCCCACCTCCGCCGCGCGCGCGCCGGAGGAGATCCAGGGCAAGCTCACCGACGAGCAGCGCAAGCTCTACGAGCTCGTCTGGAAGCGCACCATCGCCTGCCAGATGGAGCAGGCGGTGTTCGACACCGTGAGCGCGGACCTGGATGCCGGCGACAAGACCACCTTCCGGGCCAGCGGCTCGGTGCTGGTGGTGCCGGGCTTCATGGCCGTGTACCAGGAAGGCAAGGACGACGCACCGGCCAAGACCGACGCCGCGGCCGAGGACGACGAGGAGCACATGCTCCCGGCGCTCGTGGAAGGCGAGAGCGTGGCCCTCAAGGCCGTGAAGTGCGAGCAGCATTTCACCGAGCCGCCGCCGCGTTTCTCGGAAGCGAGCCTGGTGAAGGCCCTGGAAGAGTTCGGCATCGGCCGCCCCTCCACCTATGCCACCATCATCTCGACGCTGCAGGCCCGCGAGTACGTGGAGATGGACCGCAAGCGCTTCAAGCCCACAGACGTGGGACGCGTGGTGGCCAAGTTCCTCACCGAGCATTTCACCCAGTACGTGGACTACGGCTTCACCGCCCTCATGGAGGACGAGCTGGACGCGGTGTCGCGCGGCGAGAAGGAATGGATCCCGGTGATGCACGAATTCTGGGACCCGTTCAAGAAGCTCGTGGACCACAAGGAGGAGAACGTCTCCCGCAAGGACGTCACCTCCGAGGCCCTGAACGAGGCCTGCCCCAAGTGCGGCAAACCGCTCTCCATCCGGCTCGGCCGCCGCGGCCGCTTCATCGGCTGCACCGGCTACCCGGACTGCGACTACACCCGCAACCTGGACGAAACCGCCGAGCAGGCGGCCCAGCCGCAGAAGATCGAGGGCCGCCAGTGCCCGAAGTGCAACTCGGACCTCATCATCCGCCGCGGCCGCTACGGCAAATTCATCGGTTGCTCCAGCTACCCGAACTGCAAGCACATCGAGCCCTTGGAGAAGCCGGCGGACACCGGCGTGCAGTGCCCCGAGTGCAAGCAGGGCACCTTCCTGAAGCGCAAGTCGCGCTACGGCAAGATCTTCTACTCCTGCTCGCGCTACCCGGACTGCAAGTACGCGGTATGGAACCTGCCGCTGGCCCAGCCCTGCCCATCCTGCAACTGGCCGATCCTCACGGTGAAGACCACCAAGCGCAAGGGCACCGAGCGCGTCTGCCCGCGCAAGGAATGCGGCTACGCCGAGCCCGCGCCGGAGCTGGCGCCGCCGCCAGAAGAGGCGGTCGCGTCCTGACCCTGCGATGAAGCCCGCCACCTGGCCCCTGCGTCGCGCAGTCGAGACTGTCCGCGATGCCGGGGTCATCGCTTATCCCACGGAAGCGGTATACGGCCTGGGCTGCGATCCCCTGGAACGGGACGCGGTGGAGCGCATCCTCGACATCAAGCGGCGCGATGCCGCCAAGGGCGTCATCCTCATCGCCGCCCGGATCGAACAACTCCTACCCTTCATGGCGAAGCTCCCGGCGGAGGTGCAATCCAAGCTCGAGGCGAGTTGGCCCGGCCCCGTCACCTGGGTGGTGCCGGCGGCCGGCCATGTGCCCGCCTGGCTCACGGGCGGCCGCGGCAGCCTCGCCGTGCGGGTCACCGCCCATCCCGTCGCCCACGCCCTCTGCGCTGCCTGCGACATGGCCCTCGTCTCCACCAGCGCCAACTTGAGCGGCCAGCCGCCGGCCCGCTCCGCCCTCGCGGTGCGCACACAGCTGGGCGCAGCCATCGATTACATCGTCCCTGGCGCCGTGGGCGGCCTCGCCAAACCCACCGAGATCCGCGAGGCGCTTACCGGGAAAGTCTTGCGCGCGGGGTGAAGCCCTTGACGAGCCATCGTCCGACGGCCTGTTAAAATCATCTCATGGACATCCAGGCCGTCGAGACCTACCTGCGTTCCCTGCAGGACACGATCACCAGCGCCCTCGAGAGGCTGGACGGCAAGAACCGCTTTCACCAGGACAGGTGGACCCGCGCCGAGGGTGGCGGCGGCGAGAGCCGCGTGCTCAAGGGCGGGGCCGTGTTCGAGCAGGCGGGCGTCAACTTCTCCGACGTGCGTGGCACGAAGCTGCCGCCCTCCGCCACCGCCCACCGCCCCGAGCTCGCGGGCCGCGCCTGGCGCGCGCTGGGCGTCTCCCTGGTGGTGCACCCGCTCAATCCCTATGTGCCCACCTCACACATGAACGTGCGCTTCTTCGCCGCCCCCAAGGACGGCGAGGCCGCGGTGTGGTGGTTCGGCGGCGGCTTCGACCTCACGCCCTATTACGGCTTCGAGGCGGACGCACGCCACTGGCACAGCACCGCGAAGGAGGCTTGCGACTCTTCTTTCGGGGCCGAGGTCTACGCCCGCTACAAACAATGGTGCGATGAGTATTTCTTCCTCAAGCACCGCAACGAACCCCGGGGCATCGGCGGGCTCTTCTTCGACGACCTGAACGCGGAAGGCTTCGAACGCTCCTTCGCCTTCACCCGCCGCGTGGGCGACCACTTCCTGCCGGCCTACCTGCCCATCGTGGAGAAACGTCGCGGTACCCCCTACGGCGAGCGGGAGCGGCAGTTCCAGCTCTACCGCCGTGGCCGCTACGTGGAATTCAACCTGGTCTACGACCGGGGCACCCTCTTCGGCCTGCAATCCGGCGGTCGCACCGAGTCCATCCTCATGTCCCTGCCCCCAGCGGTGCGCTGGGAATACGACTGGAAGCCGGAACCCGGATCGAGGGAGGCGGAGTTGTACGAGAAATTCCTGAAACCTAGGGACTGGGCATGAGCGAGGTCCGACCGTTCCACCTGGCTTTCCCCGTCCACGACCTGGAAGAGGCTCGCCAGTTCTATGCCGGGCTCCTGGGTTGTCCCACGGGCCGGGAATCCAGCGAATGGATCGACTTCGACCTCTACGGCCACCAGATCGTGGCCCACCTCGCGGCACCGGAGAGATCCGCCGCCACCAACAAAGTGGACGGCAAGGACGTGCCGGTGCGGCATTTCGGCGTGATCCTGGAATGGGATCAATGGGAACGGCTGGCGGAGAAGCTCAAACAGGCCGGCGTGAAATTCGTCATCGAACCCGGTGTGCGCTTCAAGGGCAAGGTCGGCGAGCAGGCCACCATGTTCTTCCAGGACCCCAGCGGCAACGCCCTGGAGTTCAAGGCGTTCC
>DASYZF010000051.1:0-10242 GCA_035946515.1 Gammaproteobacteria bacterium
GCTGCGCATGATCACCGTGCCCTTGGGGTCGCCCACGATGGTGATCTTGGAGGTGATGGGCGGCAGGCCGTTGGGGCCGTACCATTCGTTGTCGACGCTGCCGACCTTGTAGGTGCCGGCGGCGAGCACGATCACGTCGCCGCCGTTGGTCTGGTCGTCGCCGGCCGGGCAGGCGCCGGTGGCGGCGTTGTTGTTGGCGGCGTTGATGGCATCCACCAGGGAGCAGGCGCTGCTGCTGGAGCCCACGACGGAGGGGGCCACCAGGATCACGTTGGCGTGGGCGAGGGAGGCACCGAGGAACAGGCAGGCGGCCAGGAGCCCCCGGGCGCAGGGGCGGATTAGCGGCTGCCGCCGGGCAGTAGAGGGGAGACTGGGCTCACGCATGCGGTGGTCCAACCGTGGGGTGGAGGGCAGCCAGGTAGGGTGTTTACCATAAGGATTATAAGGTAGGAGCCCCCGGTGTTGGGCGGGGTAAGGGGCCGGTAGCCGATTATGTCGGACCTGCCATGGAGCTAAGGGCGGTGTCCCTCCGGCCTGACGGCCGGAGGGTAGGAAGTTGCCGCGTCGGGGGTGTGACGGGGCAAGGTCATGGGTGCGCTATGCGTCTTTATGGCCCCGCGGCTTAGTGCACGTTCTGCATGATGGCCGTGATGCGCCCCTGGTTCATGATCTGCTTCTTCTCGATCTCGGCCGCCGCCTTCTTGGCATCCGCCGCGTTGACCGCGCTGCCCACCACGATCACCCCCACCATGCCGAACAGGTTATGGGGCGTGCACTGATAGATGTACACCCCGGGCTTGGTGAAGGTGACGGTGACCGGCTGGGAGATGTCGCTCTTCCAGGCCGTCGCGCCCGCGGGCATGAACACCGATTCACTGTTGTGGCCCTGGTCCGCGGGCTGGAAGGTGACGGTGTCGCCGGGTTGGATCAGCAGATACGAGGGGCTGAACACGAATGGGCCCTCGGGCCCGTTGTTGAGTTCCCGGATCACCTGGTCGGCGGCGAACACGCCACCCGCTAGGGCCAGGCCGCCGATGAACGCGATGCTGCGGATGAAGGTCTTCATGTTCTGTCTCCTGTGAATGAGTCTATGTCGATTCGATCCCGGATCACCAAAGCACCCAAAGAGCCAGGTACAGGGTGTTGTTGTCCGAGGCATTGCGGCCCGAGCCATCGTAGTTGCTGGAGCCACCGTTGAACTTGCTGTAGATGGTGTACTGAGCCGTGACCTGCACGTTCATGACGGGCAACCAGGTCCACTGGGCGATCCAACCGCTACTAGCAGGTGAACCCAGGGCGCTGCCCGTCAAGGGTGCCGGCGTGTAAAGCAGCGGATCGGTGCTGCCGGAAGTGCCGAAGTAACCCAGGGTTGGGCCATAGGCGCCGTCCCAGTAGTAACTGGCGTTCACGTTCCAGTAATTCAGGTGGTCGCTCGGCCCCGACAGGCCGAGGGCGTTGCTGGCGTTGAGGTTCTGCTGCTCGTGGATATAGTTAGCGTGCACTGCGAGGGAGTCATTGGCCTTGATGTACTGGTACTGGGCATCCACTCCAGTATCGCGATAATCGTCGGTGAGGCCGAAGAGCGGGTGGGTGTTGCCCGGGAACTGGTGCACGCTCATACCCATGAGCCCCACCTCGAAATCATGTTGCCCCGCTTCCCCCGCCCAGGCATGTTCCCAGGCGACGCGGCCATAGGGGGCGAGGCCCGAGATCACGTTGCTGGCGGTGCTGTCGTAGGGCTGGGCCTGTCCCGCCTTGCTGGAGCGGTAGAGGGTGAATTCGCCGTACCAGCTGTTGTTGAGCCAGGCATAGGTGCCGATGCCGGCGACGTTCTGCGCCAGCGGGCCCGCCAGCAGCGGCGTGGCGTTGGGGCTCGGCGCCACCGACGAGGAGATGAAGCGGAAGCTCCAGGCAGGGGTGCTGTTCCACACGTCCTGCACGGTCGGATTGTTGTTGACCGTGACCCCCCACACCATGGCCTGCCCGTCATCCCAGGTGACGTCCTGCGCGTAGCGTATGTCGGTGTTATCCATGGTGAAGTGGTCGCTGCTCTGGGTGTAGGTGAGCTGGGCGAATGCTCCCATCTGCTGGGCGATGGCGCCGGCGTAGAACACGCTGAGCTGCTGCGGGAAGGAGGCCGAGCCGTTCTGGGAGCCGGCCCCCGCTATGGCCGTATCCGGCTGGGCCTTGCTGGTCTGGGTGTCGGACAGGATGATCATGGCCGAGAGCGGCGGAAACTTGTCGATGCTGAGCTGGGAAGTACCTCCGCTCAGCTTTTCCGAGCCCATCACGTAGCCGTGCAACTTGAAGAAACGCCCGAAGGCATTGAGCTGCGGCGCCACCGTGTGGCAGGCGTTGCAGGCCAGGCCGGTCTGGCGGGCGAAGCTCGGCACCGCCCAGCTTGGAGACGCGAACCCGAGCGCCAGTGCGAATGGCAGGGCGCTGCGCAAGAGGGATTCCCAGGCGGTTCTGTCCATTTGCGATCTCCTTAAGAAGCGATTCCAGGCTGGCCAGCGGTCGCGCATGTGGTGCTGGCATTGCCAGGTTAGGCAGCGGTGAGGTCCTTTGCCTTGATCCAGGTCAAGGAGGACGCTTGGAGATGCGGCTAGGCTTGCCGCATCTGATGCCGCAAGCCGGGGTGGTTATCGTGGATTTCGATGCCGATTTGATCCAGCGATATGACTGCTCCGGGCCGCGGTATACCTCCTACCCCACGGCGCGGCAGTTCGAGTCCCACTTCGATCCTGAGCGGTACAAGCAGGAGGTTGCCAAGAGCAACGACGATCCTGTCCCCAGCGGACTGTCGGTCTATGTGCACCTGCCGTATTGCAGCAGCCCCTGCTTCTATTGCGGATGCACCCGGCTGATCACCCGTGACATCCAGAAAGTCGCGCGCTACCTCGACCGACTGCTCCAGGAAGCAGCCCTGCAAGGCAGGCTGTTCGATGGGGACCGGGAGGTGCAACAGCTGCATCTGGGCGGCGGGACGCCGACCATGCTCACCGACGACCAACTGAGCTTGCTTTGGGAAGGACTGCGGAACTCGTTTCATTTCAGCGCAAAGGGCCCCGAAGCCTCCATCGAAGTGGATCCCCGTACCGTCACTCCCGCACGGATCGAGGCTTTCCGGGAGCTCGGCTTCAATCGCGCCAGCTTCGGGATACAGGATTTCGATCCAGACGTGCAGGAAGCCGTGAACCGCAAGCAGGACGCCACCCATTGCCTCAAGGTCATCGAGGCGGCCAAGTCCGCGGGTTTCGATTCCATCTCGGTGGACCTGATCTACGGCTTGCCGAAGCAGACCCTGGCGGGGTTCCGTGCGACCCTGGATACCATCATCGACGCCCGCCCCGGGCGGGTGGCGGTCTATGCTTATGCCCACTTGCCGCAGCATTTCAAGGCTCAGCACCACATCCTGGAGAAGAACGTGCCCAGTCCGGGCACCCGGCTCCAATTGCTGGCGCTGACCGTCGAACTCCTCGCCCGAGCCGGCTATGAGTACATCGGCATGGATCACTTCGCGCTGCCGGAGGATGCGCTCGCCCTTGCCCACGGCGAGGGCAGCCTGCAGCGTAACTTCCAGGGCTATTCGACCCGGGCCGGTTTGGACCTCGTAGGCCTGGGCTTGAGTGCCATCGGCCACGTTGGGCGGGTCTACGCCCAGAACGCGAAGGGCATGCAGGAGTATGGCTCCGCCATAGATGCCGGGCGGCTGCCGATCACCCACGGCCTCAGCTTGAGCGATGACGATCTCATCCGTGCCGATGTCATCAACCGGCTCATGTGCTACCACGAGGTGCGGTACCAGGACATCGAGCACGCGCACCACATCCGTTTCTTCGATTATTTCGCACTAGAACTCCGTCATTTTCAGCCCCTGGTGGACGATGGACTGCTGCAGCTCGAGCCGGACCGGATGTGCGTGCTGCCGCGCGGACGGTTTCTGCTCAGGAACCTGGCTATGCGGTTCGATGCCTACTTGCCGGGACACCTGTCCGGACCGGTCTATTCCCGGGTGATTTGAGGCCAAGTGGCGCAGCGCCGACGCCCGACCCCATAATCATGGCCATTAGAAGACCCAGTCCAACGGGGGAGTACGCGTGGTCAAGTCCAAGACAGCGGACAAGGAAGCCGTAGTCGGCGCCATCGATGCTCGCGGCTTCCACCCGAAGCTGCAGGCCGCTTGCAGCACCTGTTCGCTCTCCCAGCTCTGCCTCCCCATGGGGCTCAATCAAGCTGACCTTGAGCGCATGGACGGTCTGGTGACTCGTTCGGCACCCATGCACGAAGGGGAACATCTGTTCCGCGTGGGGGACGAGTTCAAGGCCATCTACGCTGTGCGGGCCGGCACCTACAAGAGCTACACCGTCGACAGCCAAGGGCGCGAGCATGTCCTGGGCTTCCATCTCGCCGGGGAGCTCTTAGGGTTGGATGCCATCTACCCCGAACGTCATCTGTGCAATGCCGTCGCCCTCGATACAGCCAGCGTCTGCGTCATGCCTTTCGGGGAACTGCGCGAGCTGGCGGGCCAGATCGGCGGGTTGCGCGCGCAACTGCTCAGGCTCATGAGCAAGGACATCTCCGATGCCACCGCTCTCGCCGGGGACTTCACCGCCGAGGAGCGCATCGCGGCCTTCATGCTCGGGCTGTCACGCCGGTTCGAGCAGCGCGGGTTCTCCCCGAAAGAATTCAACCTGACCATGTCGCGCCGCGATATCGCCAACTACCTGCGCCTGGCTCCCGAGACCGTAAGCCGGGTGTTCGCCCGCTTCGAGAAGGACCAGCTCATCGCCGTGGACCGGCGCTCCATCCGGCTCGTGGATATCGACAAGCTGCATCAGATGTCCCTGTGCATGGGTGAAATGCACTCCTGACGGCGATCCTAGGGGGCGGTTCGCCCCCATCCTGCCTGTACTTGACCTAGGTCATGGCCCCGCCGCGGACTCCGGGCGATGATCATCGCCCGGATATCCCCGGAGGGTCGATCCCATGAGCAAGTCATCGCTATTGGTGCGTCCATGATCTCCGTGAAGGTCAATCTCAAGTCACAGACGATCGATGCCCTGCGGCGCGAGCACACGAACATGCGTAGCGTTCTCATGCTCGTGGGACGCCAGTTGGACCTGATGGAGTCGGGAGTGGCTGTCGACCACATCCTGCTGGCAAATGCCCTGTACTACATGCGCAAGTTCCCGAGCCTCGTCCATCATCCCAAGGAGGACGCCATTTTCGAGCGCTTGGCCGATCTGGATCCCTCCTGGAAACAGGAGGTGGAAAAGCTCCGGGAGCAACATCAGGATATCTACCGACTGGAAGACTGGTTGATCGAGACGACCCTGGATATGCCCAAGCCGGGGACGATGGCCAGCGACCGGCTCATCGAGTTCGGCCGGGAGTACCTGCAAGTGCAGCGGCTCCATTCAGAGACGGAAGAGCGGGTACTGTTTCCAAAGGCGCTCGAGACGTTCAAGGGCGATGACTGGGCGACAATCGCGGGGCGGTTTGCCGCGATCGACGATCCGCTGTTCGGCGAGCATAGCGGCGAACGTTACCAGCTGCTTCACGACTACATCATGCGCGAGGCGTCAGGCCAGTAGCAGGATCGCCGCGTTCCATCCGTCAATCGTACGCCAACACATCTTCATCTTGACCTGGATCATTTCTCGGGGCTGGGCCCGGCCTCATCCTTGCCGCCGTGCAACACTATTGAGAAACGACCCTTTGGAGGACACGGAAGCGGCGCCGGCCGTCAACACGGCGAGCCGAGTTGACGTGCTGGGCGCGTGGAAAGCAAACGGCCTCACGGTCGGCGCCGAGTATTTTACTGCCGACAACTTTACCAAGGCCGCGGTCACCACACCCGTGACCGACAAGGCGGACGGTTATTCGGTGTTCGGTTCCTACGACATCGGCGACAGCGGGTACTCGCTTTTCGCACGTTACGGCGCCGCCAAGCCGAGCAAGGATGTGGCGCCGTCGGAACGGGACAAGTACTACAACGCCGGCTTCGCCTGGAAGAGCAACGACAACATCATCTGGGCCTTGGCCTACAAGGCTGACAAGCTCGACAACGGCGCCAACGAGACCAAGACAGATGAAGTCGGCGTCTGGGCTCAGGTGAAGTTCTGACCCGGGCGGACGGCCTAAGTCCTTGACACTGCGGGGCTTGTTTGCCGGGGCTCGCGGTCCAACCTGGCTGCGGCTTGATCCAGATCAATGCCCGTCAGCCGACCTGCCAGCAAACTAGCCGCATGCCAAAGCCCATGTTTGCATCAGGAGGTGTACACATGTCCCCGAGAGCAGGAACCATGCTGAAACTGGCCATAGGCCTCGTGGGGGTCTTGTGCCTATGGTCCTCGGCCCAGCTGGCCTGGGCCGGCACGTCGAACCTTCCCAATGCCGCGGTGAGCTATCACCCGGACGTGCGGTTCACCCTCAAGACCAACATCGGCGCCAAGGGCATGACCTTCCTGGGGGTCGGCAACGGCATAGACGGCCAGGATAACCCCACCCTGCAGGTGCCGCTGGGTGCAGTGGTGCAGATCACCCTCATCGATGGCGACGGTGCCGAGCACAACATCGCCGTGCCGGACTTCAACGCCAATTCCGACCATGTGTTGGCCAAGGACGCGAGCGCGGTGATCGTGTTCCGCGCCGACAAGCCCGGCAGCTTCCCGTACTTCTGCGTCCTGCCGGGCCATCGCCAGGCCGGTATGGAAGGCAGGCTCGTGGTGGGCAACGCCGCACCAGCGGCGCAGCCTGAAGCAGCGGACATCAGCCGTGATCCCGCCGACCTGCCGGCGCCTGTCGGTGCCCGGGGCCCGCAGACCGTGCGGGTCGACCTGGAGACCTCGGAGGTCAAAGGGCGGCTCGCCGACGGCACCACCTACAACTACTGGACCTTCAACGGCAAGGTGCCGGGTCCGATGCTGCGGGTGCGGGTAGGCGATACCGTGGACCTGCACCTGAAGAACAACAGTGCCAGCCACATGATCCACTCGATCGACCTGCACGCGGTGCTGGGTCCGGGTGGCGGGGCGGCGGTGCTCCAGGTCCCGCCCGGGGACGAGAAGTCCATCACCTTCAAGGCCATGAAGCCGGGCCTGTTCGTCTACCATTGCGCGACGCCCATGGTGGCCAACCACATCGCCAACGGCATGTACGGCATGATCCTGGTGGAGCCGGAGGGTGGGCTGCCCAGAGTGGACCACGAGTTCTATGTGATGCAGGGCGAGGTTTACACCACCGCAGCCTTCGGCAAGCATGGCGACCAGGAGTTCGACGTGCAGAAACTCCTGGACGAGAAGCCGGAATACTTCGTCCTCAACGGCTCGGTCGGCGCCCTCAGCAAGTACCACATGATGCACTCGAACGTGGGTGACACCGTGCGCATCTTCTTCGGCGTCGGCGGCCCCAACTTCACCTCGTCCTTCCACGTTATCGGCGAGATCTTCGACCACGTCTACGACCTGGGTTCGCTCGTGAGCCCGCCGATCGAGGACGTACAGACCGTCAGCGTGCCGCCGGGCGGCGCCACCGTGGTGGACTTCAAGACCCTGGTGCCGGGACGGTACATGCTCGTGGACCATGCGCTCTCACGCATGGAGCGCGGCCTGATGGGCTTCATCATGGTGGACGGGAAGGACAACCCCGACATCTACCACTCGGACTACGCGCCCTCCCCGAATTCCGGGCATTGATGGGTGGCCGGTGTGGGCAGGCATCGGGCTCTCGGCCTGAGCCTGCCCGCACCCCGGCGGCCGGTTTCTACCGACAACAACAGGGCAAGGCATGAGGCTTATCGGCGCCGCCACCGCATGTCTGCTGGGAAGCATGCTGGCCTTTGACGCACAGGCTTGTTCGACCTGCGGGTGCACTCTCAATACCGATCTCGGCAACCAGGGCGTCCAAGGGGGGGCAGGCTGGCGCATTGACTTGCGTTACGACCTGGTCGATCAGACACAGCTCAGGGAGGGGAGTGATTCGGTCAGTGTGCCTGTTCCGGAGTCCTACGAGGTCGAGCGGCGCACACGCAACGCCTACTACGATTTCGGTCTGGACTACGGGTTCAGCCGGAATTGGGGGGTCAACCTCCTGGTCCCCTTTGTCGGCCGGTACCACTCCACCTACGATGCCGGCGACATACGGCTTTCCACGTCGGACTACGGCCCCGACCTGGGGGACCTTCGCGTCGTCGGCCGCTACACGGGCTTCAGTCCCGACATGAGCAGTGGAGTGCTGTTCGGGTTCAAACTGCCCACGGGCGGCACGGACATGAGATTCGACTCAGGCCCCGATCAGGGCCACTTCGTGGATCCGACACTGCAGCCTGGCACGGGTACGACAGACGCGCTCCTGGGCGGCTATCACTTCGATGATTTCGGGCCGTCGCTGGGTTGGTTCACCCAGGCTATGTATCAGCACTCCCTCGATGAGCACAGCAGCTACAAGGCCGGCGATACGTTCAATCTCAATGCCGGATTGCGGTTCTACTGGAGCGATTCACTCATCCCGCAGCTGCAGGTCAACTACCAGGTCCGGGCCAGGGATGCGGGGAGCCAGGCGGATCCCGGGAATACGGGTGGCAGGGTGGTTTATCTCAGCCCCGGACTGACGTTCTCTTTAGACTCAGGATGGCACGGGTTCATATTCGTCCAGGCTCCCGTTCACGAGTACGTCAATGGCTTGCAGCTCGCGCCGAAACGCATATATTCCGTCGGCCTCAGCCGGAGCTTCTGAAGTTCCATGCCATAGCCCGGCTAACTGAAGCTGAAAAACCGGCTCCGCCGCATTCGCGACGGGGCCGGCCGTGGGTCTTAAGCGTGTCACTTCTGGCTGGGGATGAAGTCCTGCTCGATGGCCTGCTGCAGCAGGGTGGGCGGCAGCAGCCCCTGGCTCAGGATGAAGTCGTTGAACTTCTCGCGGTCGAACTTGGGCCCCAGGGCCACCTCGGCCTCGCCGCGCATGGTCATGAGGTTGTGGTAGCCGTAGTAGTAACTCGTGGCCTGGCCCGGCAGGCGGAAGGCGAAGCGGTCCGCCTCCTCCTTGGCGAAAGCCGGCGAGAACGCCAGTTCCTGCTCCAGGAAGGTCTTGGCGTCGGCCGGGGTGATCATCCCCAGGTTCACCATCGGATCCAGGAAGGCCCGGGCCGCGCGCAGCGCCCGGTCGCGCAGCGCGATGAGCTGGCCGTCCAGGGGCTCGTAGGGCTGCATCTCGGCCTCGGAATACAGGGCCCAGCCCTCCACGTTGGCGCTGTTGAAGGCGAACACCGCGCGGGCGATGGAGGTGCCGTTCTCGATCATGCTGGCGAACTGCAGCTCATGGCCGGGACGGCCCTCATGGGCGGTCAGCGTCCAGGCGGCGGCGTCGAAGCTGTCGTCGTCCTCCTGGGTGGCGCTGCCCATGTTCGCCTTGGTCATCAGCGGCAGCACGAACTGGCCGTACTGGCCGGTGTTGCCGATGAGCCGCGGGGTGTCCATGTGCGGCGCCGGCTGCTGGGCGGTCTCGGCGGCGGAACCCATGCGGATGACCATGTCGCGCTGCGGCAGGGTCACGATGTGCTGGGCGCGGATGATGGCCTCGATCTGCTTCAGGCGGTTCTTGTAGAAGGGCAGGATGGCGTCGCCCACCAGTTGCTGCTTCTTGAGCTCGCGGATCACGTCGCGGTAATCGGCGCTCTTGAAGTGGTGCTCCTTGGCCACCTGGGCCGCCACGTACTCCATCTGGTGCTGGATCTCGGCGTAGGAGAACTCGCCCTCGCTGATGAGCTCGCGCGGGTCCTCGTAGACGCCCAGGTCCTTGAGGTTGTTGGCGTAGATCTCCTCGGGGAGCTGGCTCTTGTCGCGGCAATGGGGCAGGACCTCGCTCTTCTCCCAGGCGATGTAGTCGTTGAGCTGGGCCTCGAGCTTGTCATAGACCGGCTGCCAGCCCGTGACCTTGCTCTTCACGAGCAGCTCCTTGATGCCGGCGACGTATTGCGGCTGGTCCTGCAGGTCCTGTTCGATCTCGCCCTGGTAGGGGCCCACGAGCCCGGGGCGCTTCAGGTCCGCCTCGAACAGCGCCTTGGCCTGGTCGGTGATGGGCGGGCGTCCCGCCAGCATGCCGGCGTAGGCCTGCATGCGCTGCACCACCGCCTGCTGGCGGTCTTCCGGCACCTGCGGGTCGATGAGCGCGCGCACGCCGGAGAACACCAGCTGCGGCACGTCGGTGAAGTTGAGCAGGTACTTGTGCTGCAGGTCGTTG
>DASYZF010000052.1:0-2352 GCA_035946515.1 Gammaproteobacteria bacterium
CCAAGCGCGCCGAACTCAAGGCCATCATCCGCGACCTGGACGCGAGCGACGAGGACCGCCAGGCGGCGGTCGCCAAGCTCGCCAGCCTGCCGCGCGATTCCGCCAAGACGCGCCAGCGCAACCGCTGCGCCCTGACCGGCCGCGACCACGGCTACTACCGCAAGTTCGGTCTGGCCCGCAACAAACTCCGCGAAGCCACCATGCGTGGCGACGTGCCCGGCCTGCACAAGGCCAGCTGGTAACAACAGGGATATCGATATCCATGAGTATGACTGATCCCATTGCCGACATGTTCACCCGCATCCGCAATGCCCAGATGGTGGGCCATGCGGAAGTCAGCATGCCGAACTCCAAGGTCAAATCGGAGATCGCGCGCCTGCTGAAGGACGAGGGCTACATCGAGAGCTTCGCCAACCGCGACATGGAAGGCAAGCCGGTGCTCGCCATCTCCCTGAAGTACCACGAGGGTCGTCCGGTGATCGACCGCCTGGAGCGCGTGAGCCGTCCGGGCCTGCGCGTGTACAAGCGTAAGGATGACCTGCCCAAGGTGCTGGGCGGACTCGGCGTGGCGATCGTGTCCACGTCCAAGGGCGTGATGACTGACCGCGCCGCGCGCGCCGCCGGCCAGGGCGGCGAAGTCATCGGCGTCGTCGCCTAACGGATCCGAGGAAACAGCCATGTCCAGAATCGGAAAGAAACCGATCACGCTGCCGAAGGGCGTCGAAGCCAAGATCGAGGCGGGTTCGGTGACCATCAAGGCCCAGAAGGGCAGCTACACGCTGGTGCTGCATCCCGGCGTGGGCGTGAGCAACGACAACGGCGTGCTGCACGTGCAGCAGAAAGCCGAGACCCAGGAAGCGAACGCCGCCTCGGGCACGACCCGTGCGCTGCTGGCCAACGCCATCCTCGGCGTGACCACCGGCTTCACGAAGAAGCTCGAGCTCGTCGGCGTGGGCTACCGCGCCCAGGCCCAGGGCAAGATGCTGAACCTGACGCTCGGATTCTCCCATCCAGTGAACTACAAGATCCCGGACGGCATCACCATCGAGACGCCGAGCCAGACCGAAGTGATCGTGAAGGGACTGGACCGGCAGAAGGTCGGCCAGGTCGCCGCGGACATCCGTGGCTTCCGTCCGCCGGAGCCCTACAAGGGTAAGGGCGTGCGCTACGCGGACGAACGCGTAGTGCTCAAAGAAGCCAAGAAGAAGTAAGAGGTACGAGCTATGGACAAGAAGCCTTTTGAGAAAAAGCTCGCACGCCTGCGCCGCGCGCGCCGCACCCGTGCCCGTATCCACGAGATCCGGGCCTTCCGCCTGGCGGTGCACCGCACCCCGAGCCACATCTACGCCCAGATCATCGCCCCTGAAGGCAACAAGGTGGTGGTGGCGGCGTCGACGCTCGAGGCCGATATCAAGAAGGGCCTGAAGCACTGCGGCAACGTGGCCGCGGCGCAGGCCGTTGGCAAGGCCATCGCCGAGAAGGCGAAGAAGGCCGGCATCACGGCGGTCGCGTTCGACCGTTCCGGTTTCCGTTATCACGGGCGGGTGAAGGCTCTGGCCGATGCCGCGCGTGAGAGCGGGCTCAAGTTCTAAGGGTGACACATGGCTAAATTCGACAACCTTCCGGAAAGCAACGACGGCCTGCAAGAGAAGCTGGTCGCCGTGAACCGCGTCTCCAAGACCGTCAAGGGCGGCCGCCTGTTCGGCTTCAGCGCCCTGACCGTGGTGGGCGACGGCAACGGCAAGGTCGGCTTCGGCTACGGCAAGGCCCGCGAAGTCCCGAACGCGGTGTCCAAGGCCATGGAGCAGGCCCGCAAGAACCTCCAGCAGGTGCCCCTGAAGGACGGCACGCTGTTCTACGCGACCCGCGCCAGCCACGGCGCCACCCGCGTGTTCATGCAGCCTGCTTCCGATGGTACCGGCATCATCGCCGGCGGCGCCATGCGCGCCGTGCTGGAAGTGGCCGGCGTGAAGAACGTGCTGGCCAAGAGCTACGGCTCGCGTAACCCGATCAACGTGGTGCGAGCCACGCTGAACGCGCTGACGGGTTATGCCTCGCCGCAGCAGATCGCCGCCAAACGCGGCAAGTCGCTCGACGAGATCAGGGGCTGAAGCCATGACCAAGGGCAACAAACAGATCAAGGTGACGCTGGTGCGCAGCTTCTACGGCCGCCTGCAGCGTCATAAGAACACGGTGCGTGGCCTCGGACTGCGCCGCATGCACCATACCGTGACCGTGCAGGACACCCCGGAGATCCGCGGCATGATCGCCAGCATCTCCGACATGCTGCGCGTGGAGGAGTGATGACCATGCGTCTCAACACGCTTTCCCCCGCCGTCGGCAGCAAGACCG
>DASYZF010000053.1:0-10633 GCA_035946515.1 Gammaproteobacteria bacterium
GCCTATGCCTCCCTCAACCTCGCGGCGGCGGTGCAGGTGCTGTGCTACGAGCTGATGCTGGCCCGCCATGAGGCGCCCGCCGCCGCCGGGAGCGAGACGCCGCTCGCCACCGCCGACGAGATGGAGCGCTTCTACGAGCACCTCGAGTCGGCGGCCTTGGAGACGGGCTTCCTGGACCCGGCCAACCCCAAGCACCTGATGCGGCGCCTCCGGCGGCTCTTCAACCGGGCCCAGCCGGACCAGAACGAGATCAACATCATGAGGGGCCTGCTCTCGGCCCTGCAGGGCGTGAGGCCGCGTCGCCGCAATACTTGAGCGTAACGGTTGGTTATAATGGCTGCCCCTTAGTACCGGTGCCGTGAGGGCGCCATGAAGCTCACCACCAAAGGCCGTTACGCGGTGACCGCGCTGCTCGACCTCGCGCTGCACGACGGTGAAGGTCCGGTGTGCCTGAGCGAGATCGCCGCGCGCCAGGACATCTCGCTCCCCTACCTCGAACAGCTGTTCACGCGCCTGCGCCGCCGCGGCCTCGTGGCCAGCACCCGCGGGCCGGGCGGGGGCTACAACCTCGGCAAGGCGCCCGCCGACATCAAGGTGGCGGACGTCATCAGCGCCGTGGACGAATCCTTCGACGCCACCCGCTGCGGCGGCGAGCGCGACTGTCACGGCGGCAAGTCCTGCCTCACCCACGAGCTGTGGGAGAACCTGAGCCAGGAGATCCACCGCTTCCTGCGAGGCGTGAGCCTCGCGGAACTGATGCAGTCCGCCGCGGTGCGCGGTGTGGCCGAGCGCCAGGCCCGTGAGCAGGTCATCAAGTACATGCCGCGGAGCCGCGTGGCCTCCTGAGCGCGGCGATCCCTCCCATGGACATCTACCTCGATCACAACGCCACCGCCCCGCTCGATCCGCGGGCACTCGCGGCCATGCAGCCCTGGCTCATCGGCGTGCACGGCAACCCCACGAGCGTGCATCGCTACGGCCGCGCCGCCCACGAGGCGCTGGAAGCCGCGCGCGCCCAGGTGGCGGCGCTGGTGCACGCGCAACCGGCGCAGCTGGTGTTCACGGGCGGCGGCACCGAGGCGGACAACCTGGCGCTGAAGGGCGTCTGTGGCGGCGCGCCCTCCGGCCGGGTGCTGGTGGGCGCCATGGAACACAGCGCGGTGCTAGGCCCCGCGGCGGCGCTCGCCAAGCGCGGCTGGGAAGTGGAATACCTGCCCGCTGATGCCGCCGGCTGCTACGACGCAGCGACCCTCGGGCGCCAGCTCGCCGGCGGGGGCGTGCGGCTCGTGTCGCTGATGCTCGCCAACAACGAGACCGGCGCCATCCAGGATGTGAAAGCCCTGGCCGCGCTCGCCCACGGGGCGGGCGCCCTCGTGCACTGTGACGCGGTGCAGGCAGTGGGTAAGCTGCCGGTGGATTTCGGCGCGCTCGGCGTGGACCTCATGACCCTCTCGGCCCATAAGCTCGGCGGCCCGCGCGGCGTGGGCGCGCTCGTCATGGACCGGCGCGTGTCATTGACGCCCCTGGTGGACGGCGGCGGCCAGGAGCAGGGGCTGCGGGGCGGCACCGAGAATCTGGCGGGGATCGTGGGCTTCGGCAAGGCGGCGGAACTCGCGCAAGCGGAGCTCGAGGACCGCATGGCTCATACCCGCCGGCTGCGGGACCAACTGGAAGCGGGGCTCGCGGACGTCCCGGGCCTCAAGATATTCGCCGCTGAGAGCGAGCGGCTCTCCAACACCTCGCAGTTCGCCCTCCCCGGGATGGACGGGGAGTGGCTGGTGATGGAGATGGACAAGCGCGGCATCGCGGTATCGAGCGGGTCCGCCTGCCACAGCGGCAGCGGCGAGCCCAGCCATGTGCTCCTCGCCATGGGCCAGCCGCCTGAGATCGCCAAGGGCGCACTCCGGGTGAGCTTCGGCGCCGGCAACACTGAGTCGGACGCCCGCGCTGCCGCCCAGGCCCTGAAAGAGATCGTGGCGACGCTCGGCAAGCGTGTGGCGGCGGTAGGCTGGTGAGCATGGCTATCTATCTCGACTACGCCGCCACCACGCCCATGGATCCCAAGGTGGCGGAGCGCATGGCCACCTGCCTCACACTCGACGGCCTCTTCGCCAATCCCGCTTCCGCCCACGCCCCCGGCCGCCAGGCCCGGGCTGCGGTGGAGCAGGCCCGCAGCCAGGTGGCGGCGCTGGTGAACGCCAAGCCCCAGGAGATCGTGTTCACCTCCGGCGCCACCGAGGCCGACAACCTCGCCATCAAGGGCGTGGCCCATTTCGAGCGCGCCCGCGGCAAGCACATCGTCACCTCCCGCATCGAGCACAAGGCGGTGCTGGACGCCTGCAAGCAGCTGGAGCGGGAAGGTTTCGAGGTGACCTGGCTGAAGCCCGACGCGGACGGCCTCATCCAGCCCGAGAGCGTGCGCGCGGCCCTCCGGCCCGACACGGTGCTCGTGTCCATCATGCAGGCCAACAACGAGCTCGGCACGGTGAACGACATCGCCGCCATCGGCCGCCTGCTCAAGGGCCACGGCGCGCGCTTCCACGTGGACGCGGCCCAAAGCGCCGGCAAGCTGCCCATCGACCTCGCGCGGCTGGACGTGGGCCTCATGTCCTTCGCCGCCCACAAGGTCTACGGCCCCAAGGGCATCGGCGCGCTCTACGTGCGGCGCGAACCCCGGGTGAACCTGGAGCCACTGATCCACGGCGGCGGCCATGAGCAGGGCATGCGCTCCGGCACCCTCGCCACCCACCAGATCGTGGGCATGGGGGAGGCCTTCCGCCTGGCGCTGGAACATATGCCCGAGGAGGCGCTGCGCCTGACCGCCTTGCGCGAGCGCCTGTGGCAGGGCCTCAAGCGCATCGAAGGCGTGCTGCTCAACGGCCATCCCAGCCAGCACCTGCCCGGCATCCTCAACCTGAGTTTCCCGGGCGTGGAAGGGGAGAGCCTGCTCTACGCCTGCGACAAGCTGGCGGTGTCCAGCGGCTCCGCCTGCAACTCCGCGAGCCAGGAACCTTCCTACGTGCTGCGCGCCCTAGGGCGCGACGATCAGCTCGCGGGCGCCAGCCTGCGCTTCAGTCTCGGCCGCTACACCACCGAAGCGGAGGTGGATGAGGCCGTCGAGATCGTCACCCGCGAGTACCGCCGGCTCGCCGCCCTGGCGGCTTGAAAGCCGTGGCTGCCGACACCACTGCATATAGGGACGCCGTGTGGGAGCATTTCCGCGCTCCCCGCAACATCGGTGCTTTCCCGGCGGGGACCTCGCAGGTGTTCGAGGGCCATGCCGGCAGCCCGCGCGCGGGCCGTGAGATCACCCTGGCCTTGCGCCTCACGGCGGAGGGACGGGTGGCGGAATGCCGCTACCGGGTCTACGGTTGTCCGGCGACCATCGCCCTGTGCTCCATCCTGAGCGAAAGGCTCCCGGGGCAGGGCCTGGAAGCACTCGCGGGCTTCCGCGGTCTCGCGCTTACGGAGGAATTCGCACTCCCACCCGCCAAGCGGGCCGCAGGACTCGTGCTGGAGGACGCCCTGAAGGCGGCGCTGGCGCGGTACAATATGACATCCGGGCTCAAGACAGCCTGAGGAGCGAGCGAAGACCATGGCTATCACCCTCACCGCCACCGCCGCCGAGCGGGTCAAGCACCACCTGCACCAGCAGGGGAAGGCGGTGGGCCTGCGCCTGGGTGTCAAGAAGACCGGCTGCTCCGGCTTCGCCTACGTGGTGGACTACGCCGAGGGCCCGACGTCCGAGGACGTGGTGTTCGAGGACCACGGGGTGAAAGTGGTGGTGAACCGCGAGAACCTCCCCTACCTGGACGGCACCCAGGTGGACTACGTGCGCCAGGGTCTGAACGAGTCCTTCACGTTCCACAACCCCAACGTCAAGGACGAATGCGGGTGTGGGGAAAGCTTCACCGTCTGAACGGGTTTCCGCTCAAAAACCCCGTCTAATCGCCTGATTTCATTGCTTGAACCGGCCCTAAGCCGGTAAAATCCACCGTCTTGAAATCGCCGGAAGTCCCGGGCCCCTGAGGGCCCTAGGGCGGGCTGACCCGCCTTGCGCGTCTCCGGCTCCCATCCACCCGTGTCCGGAGATGTATTTCGTGGCTATCGAACGCACCCTGTCCATCGTCAAACCCGACGGCGTCGCCAAGAACCTGATCGGCGAGGTCTACACCCGCTTCGAGAAGGCCGGCCTCAAGGTCGTGGCCGCCCGCATGCTGCAGTTGTCCCGCGCCCAGGCCGAGGGCTTCTACGCCGTGCACCGCGAGCGTCCCTTCTTCAAGCCGCTCGTGGAGTTCATGATCTCGGGCCCGGTGATGGTGCAGGTGCTGGAAGGCGAGGGCGCCATCAAGAAGAACCGCGACATCATGGGCGCCACCGACCCCAAGAAGGCGGACAAGGGCACCATCCGCGGCGACTTCGCCCAGACCGTGGACGAGAACATGGTGCACGGCTCCGACGCGCCCGAGACCGCGCGCCAGGAGATCGCCTACTTCTTCTCCGACCTCGACATCGCCGCGCGCACGCGCTGAAGAGCGATGCAAGGCGCGGCCGACAAGATCAACCTCCTGGGCCTGGACCGCCGGGCCCTGGAGGCGTTCTTCGTCCAGCTGGGCGAGAAGCCCTTCCGCGCCCGCCAGGTGATGAAGTGGATGTACCACCGCGGCGTCGCCGACTTCGCGGCCATGACCGACCTCGGCAAGGGCCTGCGCGAGAAGCTCGCCCAGGCGGCCGAGATCCGCGTGCCCGAGGTGCTCACCGAGCAGCTCTCGGAAGACGGTACGCGCAAATGGCTGCTGCGGATGGACTCCGCCAACAACATCGAGACGGTGCTGATCCCGGACGACGAGCGCGGCACGCTGTGCATCTCCTCCCAGGTGGGCTGCGCCATGGACTGCAGCTTCTGCGCCACCGGCAAGCAGGGCTTCAACCGCAACCTCACCGCCGCCGAGATCATCGGCCAGGTATGGATGGCGAACCACAGCCTCGGTGCCAAGCCCGGTTCAGAGCGCATGATCACCAACGTGGTGTTCATGGGCATGGGCGAGCCGCTCGCCAACTACAAGCACGTGGTGACCGCGCTCAACGTGCTGGTGGACGACTTCGGCTACGGCCTCTCCAAGCGGCGCGTGACCGTGAGCACCTCCGGGCTCGTACCCAACATGTACAAGCTGGCCGAGGACTGCGACGTGGCGCTGGCGGTGTCGCTGCACGCGCCGGACGACGCGCTGCGGGACGTGCTCGTGCCGATCAACAAGGTGCACCCCATCGCCGAGCTGATGCAGGCCTGCCGCGATTACGTGGCGGCCAAGGATCACCGGCACATCGAGGTGACTTTCGAGTACGTGATGCTGGCGGGCGTGAACGACAGCCTGGAGCATGCCCGGCGTCTGGCGGACGCGGTCAAGGGCGTGCCCTGCAAGATAAACCTGATCCCGTTCAACTCCTTCCCAGGGACGGAATACACCCGCTCCCCCCAGGCCGACATCGACGCCTTCGCCAGGCTCCTGTGGCAACGCGACATCGTGACCATCACCCGCCGCACCCGCGGTGACGACATCGATGCCGCCTGCGGCCAGCTGGCGGGCAAGGTCAAGGACCGCATCCGCCGGGAAGAGCGCCGCGCCAAAACGATGGAGGCACAGCCATGAGAATCTCGCTCTGCTACCTGCTGGGTCTCGCCGTCTCGCTCGCGGGCTGCGTGACCAGCGGCGCGCCGCCTTTCCCCGGCGACAAGGTCTCCATGCAGCAGGCCTCCCAGGACAACGTGGCGCTCGCCATCAAGTACCTGCAGCAGGGCAACCGCGACGTGGCCATGCAGAAGGTCCAGAAGGCCATCCAGCAGGACCCGGACAACGCCGACGCCTACATGGGCGAGGCCCTGATCTACTCGGCCCGCGGCGACACCGACCGGGCCGAGGACTCCTACCACACCGCCCTGCGCAAGGCGCCGAACGACCCGGAGATCCAGAACAACTACGCGGTGTTCCTCTGCCAGAACAAGAAGCCGGCGGATTCCGAGCAGTATTTCCTCAAGGCGGCGGCGAACCCGCTGTATTCCACGCCGGACGTGGCCTACACCAACGCCGGCGTGTGCGCGGACCTGGTGCCCGACGCCGTGGCCGCCGAGAAGTACTTCCGCAAGGCGCTGGAGATCAACCCGAGCTTCCCGGAGCCGCTGTACCAGATGGCGCAGCTCTCCTACAACCAGAAGAAATACCTGCAGGCGCGGGCCTTCATCGAGCGCTTCAACTCGGTGACCCCGCAGCAGCGCCCCGACGCCTTGCTGCTCGCATCGAGCGTCGAACGGGCCCTCGGCAACAAGCAGGGCGCGGCGGATTACGCCGCCCAGCTGGTGAAGCTGTTCCCCACCTCGCCCCAGGCCCATCAGGTCTTGCAGGGAGGCGGCCATGGCTGAAGCCGGCGTCAACCCGGGCGCGTACCTGCGCGCCATCCGTGAGCAGCGCGGACTCTCGCTGCATCAGGTGGCGGTGGAGCTGCACGTCAGCGATTTCATCCTGGAGGCGCTGGAGCGCGGCGACTACCCGGTGCTGGGCGGCGCGGTGTTCGTGCGCGGCCACCTGCGCAACTACGCGCGCGCGCTCGGCATCGCCGACGCGGAAGTGCTCTCCCTCTACGACCAGGGGCAGGACAAGCCCACCGCCCCCACGCTCGTCACCCAGCACACCGGTGTTGGCATGAGCCCGCGTGCCCGGGAGTGGACCATGCGCGGCGCCACCGCCGGCGTGGTGCTGGTGCTCCTGGTGCTCGCAATCTCCTGGTGGCTGCGGCGCCCCGAGGAAGTGGCGGAGCCCGCCGCTGCCGTCCAGGTCACGGGGACCCCGCTGCCTGCGCCGGCCGCCGGCACGGCCGCCACCACGGTGCTGCTGCCGGGCAGTCCGCCCGCGGCGCCGCCGGCCGCCGCGCCCCATGCGACGCCGCTCGCGCCCATGCCCGTGAAGGCGGGCGCGCCGGCTCCGCATCCGGCGCGGGAGACCCACAAGGCCCCGGTGCAGTCCTCGATCCAGGCACCGACGGCCGTCGCCGCTGCGGCCCGCGCGCCGCAGCAGGTCAGCATCGGACCCGGGGAGGGGGCGGGCTTGACCCACGCCAAGTTCATCCTGAGCGCCGCCTCCTGGGTCGAAGTCTACGACGCCAGCGGCAAGCGCCTCTATTACGACCTGGCCCCCGCCGGCGACAGCCTGGATCTCTCCGGCGCCGGGCCCTTGCAGGTGTTCCTTGGCAACGCACCGGGCGTGAGCATCGAGCTCAACGGCGCGCCGTTCGACGTCAAGGCCTATTCGCGCGCCGACAACACGGCCCGCTTCAAGCTCGGCGCCCCCGGCGGCGCGGGCGACTGACGGGATCCCCATGGCGAAATTCATCGAGCCCGTCCGGGGCATGAACGACATATTGCCGGACGCGATGGCGCGCTGGCGGCGGCTGGAAGAGACGACGCGGGAGCTCGTGGAATCCTACGGCTACCGCGAGATCCGCCTGCCGGTGGTGGAGAAGACCGAGCTCTTCAAGCGCTCCATCGGCGACGCCACCGACATCGTCGAGAAGGAGATGTACACCTTCGTGGACCGCAGCGAGGAGAGCCTCACGCTGCGCCCGGAGGCCACCGCCGGCATGGTGCGCGCCGGGCTCTCCAACGGCCTGCTCTACAACCAGGTGCAGAAGCTCTGGTGCGCCGGCCCCATGTTCCGCCACGAACGGCCGCAGAAGGGCCGCTACCGCCAGTTCCACCAGATCGATGTGGAGGCTTTCGGCCTCGCCACCCCGGACATCGACGCGGAGCTGATGCTCATGAGCGCGCGGCTGTGGAAGCGGCTCGGCCTCACCCAGGTGGCGCTGCAGATCAACTCCCTGGGCACGCCCGAGTCGCGGGCCGCCTACCGCGAGAAGCTCGTGGCCTACTTCGGGCCGCACCGCGACCGGCTGGACGAGGACAGCCGCCGGCGTCTCGGCACCAACCCGCTGCGCATCCTGGACAGCAAGGTGCCGGAGACCCAGGCCCTGGTGCAGCAGGCGCCGAACCTGGTGGAGCACCTCGATCCCGAGTCGCGCGGGCATTTCGAACGGCTCAAGCAGCTGCTGGGCGACGCCGGCATCCCGTTCAGCGTGAACCCGCGCCTGGTGCGCGGCCTCGATTACTACACCCGCACCGTGTTCGAGTGGACCACCACCAAGCTCGGGGCCCAGGATGCCATCTGCTCCGGCGGCCGTTACGACGGCCTGGTGGCCCAGCTCGGCGGCAAGCCGACGCCGGCCACGGGTTTCGCCATGGGCGTGGAGCGCCTGGTGGCGCTGATGGAGGTGGAGGGCGTGCAGGCCGCCGCCGAAGTCCCCTACATCTATATGGTGCGGGTGGGGGAGGCGGCGGAACGCGCCGGTTTCCAGCTCGCCGAACGCCTGCGTGACCGGTCGCCGGGCCTGAAGCTCACCGTGGATTGCGGCGGCGGCGGCTTCGGCAACCAGCTGAAGCGCGCCGACAAGAGCGGCGCCGCCTTCGCGCTGCTGCTCGGCGAGAACGAGGTCGCCGGCCAGCGCGTGACCCTCAAGAACCTGCGCGACGGCAGCCAGGAGGAAGTCTCCTGGGATGCCTTGCCGGACCGATTGACTTGACCCTCCGCCCGAGCGGGGGACGATTCATCCAAGGAGAAGAGCGTGGTCGACGAATACCTGTCCGATGAAGAACGCCTGGAGATGGCGAAGAAATGGTGGCTGGAGAACTACAAGTCCATCTTCGCCGGCGCGCTGATCGCCGTGGCGGTGGTGGGCGGGTGGCGCTATTGGCAGCACCGCACCACCACGCGCAGCCAGGCGGCGGGCGCCCTGTTCAGCCAGCTGACGGACGAGCTCTCCAAGCAGGACAAGACCGGCGCGCTCGCCACCGGCCAGTCCATCATCGACAAGTACGCCGACACGCCCTACGCGGCGCAGGCGGCCCTGGCGCTGGCCCAGCTCGATGCCACCGGCGGCAAGCCCGCGGACGGCGAGCCGATGCTGCAGTGGGTGATCAAGAACGCCAAGGACGAGGGCCTCAAGCTCCTGGCGCGGCTGCGCCTCGCGCGCCTCGAGCTCGCGGAGGACGACGCCCAGGGCGCGCTCGACGCGCTCAACGGCGCCGAGGCCGGCGGCTTCGCGCCACTCTATGACGCGCTGCGCGGCGACGCCTACACCAAGCTCGGCAAGCCGGGCGACGCCCGCGCCGCCTACGCCAAGGCGCTGGAGAACTGGAGCGACACCCTGGGCGACCGTTCGCTGATCCAGATGAAGCTCGACAGTCTCCCGACCGCTGCGCCGGCCGCCGGCACCAAGGCTCAGAAACCATGAAGAAGCTGCTGCTCTGTTGCCTCGCGGCGGTGCTGCTGGCCGCCTGCGCCAGCGACAACGTCGAACCGCCGGCCAAGCTCACCAACATCCTGAACCCGACGCTCAAGGTCCAGGACCTCTGGACGCGCAGCATCTCCGGCAACAACGCGGTGATGCGCCTCAACCTGGTGCCGGCCAGCGACGGCGCCAGCGTCTACGCCGCCACCAACGCGGGTTCCGTCTACGCCCTGTCCCTGGCGGACGGCTCCATCCTGTGGCGCACCAAGACGCGCCTGCCGCTGAGCGCCGGCCCCGCCGTGGGCTCGGGGATGGTGGTGGCCGCGAGCAGCGGCGGCGTGGTGGTGGCGCTGGATCCGGCCAGCGGCAAGATCCTGTGGCAGACCGACCTCGAGGGCGAGATCCTCACGGTGCCGGCCATCGGCACCGGCTCCGTGGTGGTGCGCACCACCGACGGGCGCATCGTGGCCCTGGCTTCCGATTCCGGCAAGCAGCTCTGGAAGTCGAGCTACGACGTGCCGCGGCTCATCCTGCGCGGCGCGGGCGATCCCGTGATCGTGGACCGCACCGTGTACGACGGCCTGAACAGCGGCCAGCTCGTGGCCCTCGGCATGGACGACGGCAAGCAGGCCTGGGTCGCCACCGTGGGCACACCCAAGGGCAGCAACGAGCTGGCGCGCCTCGCGGACGTGAACGGCGTGCTCGCGGTCAGCGGCGACGAGATCTACTCGGCCGCCTACCGCGGGCCGGTGGTCGCGCTGAACCGCAGCAGCGGGCAGGTGATCTGGTCCCGCGACATCTCGAGCTACAACGGCGCGGCGGCCGACGACAACGACGTCTACGTCACGGACCTCAACAGCGCCATCTGGGCCCTGGACCGCAGCAACGGCGCCCCCATCTGGACGCAGCCGGTGTTGCGCGCCCGCGCCGCCACCGTGCCGGTGCCCTTCGGCAGCGCCGTGGTGGTGGGTGACCTGCAGGGCTACATCCACTTCATTTCGAAGAAGGACGGCAGCCTCATGGCCCGCGACCGCTTGGGCAGCGACCCCATCACCGCGCCGCCGCTGGTGGTGGGCGACGTGCTGCTGATCCAGTCCAACGACGGCAAGATCGGCGCCTTCAAGGCGCAGCCCACGGGAGGCTGAGCGGCGCGGCGGTGAGGCTCGTGCACGCTCCGCTCCCATCAGACACACCGCCATGCTGCCCGTCATCGCCCTCATCGGCCGGCCCAACGTCGGCAAGTCCACGCTCTTCAACTTCCTGACGCGTTCGCGGGATGCCCTGGTGGCGGACGTGC
>DASYZF010000054.1:0-8054 GCA_035946515.1 Gammaproteobacteria bacterium
CATCGAGAACGCCGAACGCCTCGGGCTCTCCCAGCTCCACCAGTTGCGCGGCCGGGTGGGGCGTGGCGCCGCCGAATCGAGCTGCGTGCTGCTCTATCGTCCGCCCCTGTCGTCATCCGCCAAGGCGCGGCTCGATGTGATACGTGCCACCAACGATGGCTTCGAGATCGCGCGCCGCGACCTGGAGCTGCGCGGCCCGGGCGAGTTCTTGGGCACGCGCCAGGCGGGGGAGATCAACCTGCGCATCGCTGACCTGTTGCGCGATGCGGCCCTGATCCCGCAGGTGCAACGGGCGGCGCAGCTCTTGCTGGAGAGATATCCGGACCGCATCAACCCCATCGTGCGGCGCTGGCTCGGCGAGACCGAGCGTTATGGCTCGGTGTGACGCTAAAATAGGCGTCATGGGAGAACCGGGTTGAAAGCCACTGCCGCATCCATCCCGTTCCACAGCTGGAGGTCGTTGCCGTCCTGGTCCGTGGACGCGCGCCCGGCGGCACTCTGGCCGTATCTGTCGGAAGCGGGTTCCCTCACCGAGCGCCTCAAGACCAAAGCGGGTACCGCGTTCCACGTACGGGTCCTGAAGGAGCAGGCCGCGCCGCTCCTGCCCCAGGACGCGGCCCTGCTCTATGCCAGGACCGGCGAGCCGGCTCACCTCAGGCAGGTGTATCTCTGCGGCCCGGAGCCGCTGGTCTATGCCCGTTCCGTGGCAGTGGGCGAGGGCGCCCGCTGGTTGCAGGAGCTGGGAGAGAACCCGTTGGGTGCGCGGGTATTCGCCGACAGGGATGCGCGTCGCGGCCCCATCGAAGTGACCTGCCTCACGCCGGGCGAACCGCTGCATACTGCGGCGGTGGCTGGGCTCTCGCGGGTGCCGCAAGAACTCTGGGCGCGGCGTTCCCTGCTGACGGTGGGCACGGCCGCCATCCTCATATATGAGTGCTTCCTGCCTGAGTTGGGGAAGTAGAGAGTTAGAGTTATGGATCCGCGCCTCATCCCCTACTGGAACAAGGTCCGTTACAGCCGCGCGGTCCGCGTGTGGTGGCCGTTCGCCCTGAAGCGTGCCGGCGCTTATGCGCGGCTCATGCGCGTGCATCGGCCCATCGGCGCCTTCCTCCTGCTCTGGCCCACCCTCTGGGCCCTGTGGCTCGCCTGCGACGGTCGCCCCAGCCCCAAGCTCTTCGTGGTGTTCGTGACCGGCGTGTTCGTGATGCGCGCCGCGGGCTGCATCATCAACGACTACGCCGACCGGGATTTCGATCCCCACGTGGCCCGCACCCAGGAACGGCCCCTCGCCGCGGGCGAGGTGAGCGTGGTGGAGGCACTCGTGCTATTCGTGCTGCTCGGTCTCGCGGCGCTCGGCCTGGTGCTCACCCTCAACACCTTGAGTCTCGAACTCGCCGTGGTGGGCCTCGCGCTCGCGGTGAGCTACCCATTCATGAAGCGCTACACTTATCTGCCGCAGCCTTATCTGGGCCTCGCCTTCGGCTGGGGCATCCCCATGGCCTATGCCGCCGCCACCGGCAAGGTGCCGCCCGAGGCCTGGCTCATCTTCATCGCCAACATCCTCTGGTCCACGGTCTACGACACCATGTACGCCATGGTGGACCGGCGCGACGACCTTAAGGTCGGGGTGAAGTCCACCGCCATCCTGTTCGGTGACATGGACCGCACCATCATCGGCGTGCTGCAGGGTCTCTTGCTGCTCAACCTCGTGCTCGTGGGCACGCGGCTCGAGCTCAGCGCCGCCTACTACGTGGGCCTCGCCTTCGCGCTGGTGTTCGCGCTCTACGAGCAATACCTGATCCGCAAGCGGGTGCCCGAGAAGTGCTTCCAGGCCTTCCTCAACAACAATTGGTTCGGTGCCGCGGTGTTCGCGGGCATCCTGCTCCATTACACCTTCACCGGCCCCTGAACCCGCCATGAGACCCGAGTCCCCCATCTTGCAGGGCCGGCACGTGCGGCTCGAGCCTTTGGAGTTCCGGCACACTGAGGCGTTAGTGGCGGCCTCCGCGGCGGACCCCTCTCTATATGAATGGAGTCTGGTGCCCCAGGGCCGGGAGGCGGTGGAGCGCTACATCGCCACCGCGCTCGCCTGGCGGGAGGCGGGCACGGCGGTGCCCTTCGCCACGGTGCGGCTCGCGGACGGAGCCGTCGTCGGTTCCACCCGCTTCTGGGAGATCGAGCGCTGGACCTGGCCTGCAGGACATGTCCAGCACGGACGCGCCACGCCCGACGCATGCGAGATCGGGTACACCTGGCTCAGCGCCGCGGCGATACGCAGCGGCGCCAACACCGAGGCGAAGTTCCTGATGCTGCGGCACGCCTTCGAGAGCTGGAAGGTATACCGGGTCTCGTTCCACACCGATGCCCGAAACCTGCGCTCCCGCGCGGCCCTGGAGCGCCTCGGCGCGCGCCAGGAAGGCCTGTTGCGGGCGCACCGCATGGCAGCGGACTACACGCCTCGGGATTCCATACGCTACTCCATCACCGCGGCGGAATGGCCGGCCGCGAAGCGGCGCCTGGAGGGATACCTGGCGCGCAGCGCCTGAGCCTCACTGTGCCAGAGCGGCGCGGGCCAGGCTCCAGAAGGTCACGCGGGCCGCTCCCGCGTCCTTCAGCACCTTCGTCAGGGCTTCTATGGTCGCGCCGGTGGTGACCACGTCGTCCAGGATCGCCACCTGGACGCCGTCCACGGAGCGCTTGACGACGAACGCATCCTTGAGGTTCTTCTTCCGCTCCGTCGCATCCAGCTTCGATTGCACTTCCGTGGCGCGCACGCGCTCGCAGAGATCGAGTCGTAGCGGGATCCGGAGTCGCCGGCCCACGGGCCGCGCCAGTTCCACAGCCTGGTTGAAACCCCGGTCCTTGAGCCGCGCAGGATGCAGAGGCACGGGCAGTATGCAATCCGGTTTGGTACCGCCGCCCGCGGCGAGATAGTCCGCCAGCAGCCCGGCCAGCATCCTCCCCGCTGCCAGGTCGCCGTCGAACTTGAAGCGCTGGATTATCCGGTCCAGGGGATAGGCGTAGGCGAGCGGGCTCTGCGCTTCGTCCCAGGCGGGCAGGGCCTTGACGCAGTTCCCGCAGAGCCGGTCGTCCGCATCCGGCGGCAAGGGCGCCGCGCAGCGCGGGCAGGGGCGGCGGTTCCAGGGCAGCTCGTCGAAGCAGGCAGCGCAGAGGTCCAGGCCGCGTGCGCCTTTGTCCCCGCAGAGCAGGCAGCTGGACGGATAGAGGGCCTGGATGACCCATCTGTGAATCATCGGGAAATACTCGCACACTTTAGCGGCCGTCCAAACCCGTCAAACCCGAGGTGGATCCATGCGCCGCTTAAGTGTGTTCAACAACATCAGCCTGGACGGATATTTCACCGGCGCCGGCGGCGACTTCAGCTGGGCCAAGGACGGCATGGACGATCCGGAGTTCGGGGCGTTCGTGGCGGGCAACGCCAGCGGGGAGGGGGAGCTGATCTTCGGCCGCGTCACTTACGAGATGATGGCGTCCTTCTGGCCCACGCCGGCCGCTGAAGCGGCGATGCCGGAAATGGCTGCCGGCATGAACCGCAGCCGCAAGGTCGTGTTCTCCCGCCGCCTCGCCAAGGTGGACTGGCAGAACACGCGCCTCATGCAGGGCGAGCTCGTGGCCGAGGTGCGCAAGCTCAAGCAGGAGAGCGGCCCTGGCATGGTGATCCTAGGCAGTGGCAGCATCACCGCGCAACTCGCCGCTGCGGGCCTCATCGACGGCTACCAGTTCGTGGTGAACCCCGTGGTCTTGGGCGCGGGGCGCACGATGTTCGAGGGTTTGGGTAAACCGCTCCCTATGCGGCTTACGGAATCCCGGGCCTTCAAGAACGGCAAGCTGTTCCTGCGCTATGTGCCGGTCCCCTAAAGGAATGGGCAGATAGTAGTTAGATGTAAACCTTTTAGGCTTTATCTGGTTGACGGACGCCCCTTAAAATAGGCCTTTCCCGCCGATCCACTCGCGAGGCCACCATGTCCACCGTGATGCCCAAGGACGTTCGCCATGACTGGACCCTCGCCGAGGTGCAGGCCCTGTTCGCACTGCCCTTCAACGACCTCCTGTTCCGGGCCCAGGGAGTGCACCGGCGCCACTTCGACCCCAATGCCGTGCAGATCTCGACCCTGCTCTCCATCAAGACCGGAGCCTGCCCCGAGGACTGTGCCTACTGCCCCCAGAGCGCGCGCTACCACACGGGCCTCAAGGCCGAGAAGCTCATGTGCGTGGACGACGTGCTGGCGAAGGCCAGGATCGCCCGCGATGCCGGCGCCACGCGTTTCTGCATGGGCGCGGCCTACCGCAACCCCAAGGACAAGGATCTGGAGCAGATCGCCGAGATGGTGAAGGGCGTGCGGGAGCTCGGCATGGAGACCTGCTGCACGCTCGGCATGCTCACGCCCGAGCAGGCCAGGAAGCTCGCGGACGCGGGCCTCGACTACTACAACCACAACATCGACACCTCGCCCGAGTACTACAAGGACATCATCAGCACCCGCACCTTCCAGGACCGCCTGAACACGCTGCAGAACGTGCGCGACGCCGGCATGAACGTGTGCTGCGGCGGGATCGTCGGCATGGGCGAGCAGAAGGAAGACCGGGCCAAGATGTTGCAGACGCTGGCCACGCTGCCGGAGCATCCCGAGAGCGTGCCCATCAACCAGCTGGTGCAGGTGGAAGGCACGCCGCTCTTCGGCGAGACCAAGCTCGATCCCTTCGACTTCATCCGCGTCATCGCCGTGGCGCGCATCCTCATGCCCAAGGCTCACGTGCGTCTCTCGGCGGGGCGTACCGAGATGCACGATGAGATGCAGGCGCTGGCGTTCTTCGCCGGGGCCAACTCCATCTTCTACGGCGAGAAGCTGCTCACCACCGGCAACCCGGACATGGAGAAGGACCGGGAGCTCTTCGCCCGGCTCGGCATCCACGCCGAAACCCTGGAGGAGCGGGCCGGTACGGCGCACCTCGATATCACGGCCGGGGCCCATGACGAACAGCGCGCGACTTGATGCGGAGCTCGCACCCCGGCTCGACGCGCTCAAGGAACAATCCCTCTACCGGCTGAGGCGCGTCGTGGAGGGCCCCCAGGGGCCCGAGATCGGCTTGGAAGGCCGGCGCTACCTCAATTTCTCCAGCAACGACTACCTGGGACTCGCGGCCCATCCGGCGCTCGCGCAAGCGCTGCAGCGCGGTCTCGAGGAATACGGCACGGGCAGCGGCGCAGCCCACCTCGTCACGGGCCATAGCCGTGCCCATCATGCCTTCGAGGAGGAACTGGCGGCATTCACGGGCCGCCGACGGGCGCTGCTCTTCTCGAGCGGCTACATGGCGAACCTTGGCGTCGCCTCCGCGCTCCTGAAGCGGGGCGACCGGGTGCTGGAAGACAGACTCAACCACGCCTCGCTCCTGGACGCCGGGTTGCTCTCCGGCGCGCGTTTCGCCCGCTATGCCCACGCGGACATGGCCGATCTCAAGCAGCATCTGGTGAAAGACACCGGTGGCCGCAGCCTGGTGATGACCGACGGTGTGTTCAGCATGGACGGGGAGGTAGCGCCCCTGCCGGAACTCAAGCAAGCAGCGGATGCGGCCGGGGCTTTCCTCATGGTGGACGATGCCCACGGCTTCGGGGTGCTGGGCGACCAAGGGCGTGGCAGCCTGGAGCATCACGGCCTCGGCGCCGCGGAAGTGCCGGTGCTGATGGGCACCCTGGGCAAGGCCTGCGGCACGTTCGGCGCTTTCGTGGCCGGCAGTGAGGCCCTGATCGAGACCCTGATCCAGTCCGCACGCACCTATATATACACGACCGCCACCCCGGCGGCCCTGGCGGAAGCGGGGAGGGCGGCCTTGAAGCTCGTGCATGCGGAGAGTTGGCGGCGCGAGAAGCTCAAGGCGCTCATCGCGCGCTTCCGCGAAGGCGCGGCACAACTCGACATCAGGCTCCTCCCTTCGGTCACCGCCATCCAGCCCTTGCTGGTGGGCGAGAGCGCGGATGCACTCATGTTCTCCCGGAAACTCAAGGAACATGGGATGCTCGTGGCGGCCATACGCCCGCCCACGGTGCCAAAGGGCACGGCGCGCCTGCGCATCACCCTCACAGCCGCCCACGAGGAGTCCCATGTGGACCGTCTCCTGGATGCCTTGAAGACCGTGGGCCGACCCTGATGGCCGGGCCTCTACATATGGAGACGCAAGGGCAGGGCCCGGATCTCGTCCTGTTGCACGGCTGGGGCCTGCACGGCGGCGTCTGGGAGAGCCTGCTGCCCAGGCTCGCGGCCCACTTCCGCGTCACGCGAGTGGATCTGCCGGGTCATGGACTGAGCCGCACGATGCCCATGTCCGGCGTGCTTTCGGAGGTGGCCGGGGAAGTACTCACCTCGGTGCCGGCACACGCGGTGTGGCTCGGCTGGTCCCTGGGCGGGTTGATCGCCCAGCGCGCCGCGCTAGACGCACCCCGGAGATTACGCGGGCTGATCCTCGCCAACACCACGCCGCGTTTCGTCACGGCGCCGGGCTGGCCGGATGCCATGCCCCCGGAACAATTGCAGGAGTTCGCTGCAGGCCTCGATCAGGACTATAAGGAGACCCTGCAGCGTTTCCTCTCGCTCCAGGTGCGGGGCGACGAGGCGGCGCGCGGTGCTTTGCGGCAGTTGCGGGACGCGCTCTTCGTCCGGGGTGAACCCGACGGTGCGTCACTCGCCATCGGCCTAGAGCTGCTGCGGAAGAGCGACCTGCGCCCCGAACTCGCGCGCATAGCGTCGCCCACCCTCGTCATCACCGGCGGTTATGACCGTCTCACCCCGCCGGGCGCGGGCGTGGCCCTAGCGCATGCCGTCCCCGCTGCCCGATTGCATCTCATCCCCAAGAGCGCCCATGCGCCTTTCCTCTCCCACGCGGAGGATTTCATCGCCGCCATCACGGGCTTCATGCAAGGACTGGATACCGGACGGCCGGCACAACGGAGAAACCTATCGTGAACGCCGCCGACGAATTCAGCCTGGACCGGGCGGCGGTGCGCAAAGCCTTCGACAAGGCCGCGCCGGATTACGATGCGGCGGCGGTGTTGCAGCGGGAGGTGGGCGAGCGGCTCCTGGAGCGGCTGGAGCTCACGAGCATCGCACCCGGACGGGTGCTGGACGTGGGCTGCGGCACCGGCCGCCCGACGAGGACCCTGGTGCAGCGCTATCCCGCGGCCCGGGTGATCGGCGTGGACCTCGCGTCCAATATGCTCAAGTTCGCGCGCCAGAGGCCCTGGTATGCCCCCTGGCAGAAGCGCGCCTGTTTCGTCTGCGCCGACGCACAGGCGCTGCCTTTCGCAACGCAGGGCTTCGATCTCATCTACGCGAGCCTCATCCTGCAGTGGTGCGAAGACCTGGATGCGACACTGCTCGAGTGGCGCCGCCTGCTGAAGCCCCACGGCCTGCTCCTGTTCAGCACCCTGGGGCCCGACACTCTCAAGGAGCTGCGTGCCTCCTGGCACGAGGTGGACGGCTACAACCATGTGAACCGCTTCCTGGACATGCACGACGTGGGCGATGCGCTCATCCGCGCCGGTTTCGTGGAACCGGTGATGGACGTGGAGCACCTGACCATGACTTACGCCGATGCGCCTGCGCTGATGCGCGACCTGAAGCGTATCGGCGCCCACAACGTCACCGCCGGGCGTGGGCGCGGGCTCACCGGGCGCGGCCGCCTGGCGGCCTTGGGACGGGCCTATGAGAAGTGGCGGCGCGATGGGCGCCTGCCCGCCACCTATGAAGTAGTGTACGGCACCGCCTGGGCGCCGAAGTTCATGCCGACCGCCGCACTCAGCAAGGGCAGATCCTGATGGAGGGTTTCTTCGTCACCGGCACCGACACCGGCATCGGCAAGACGCGGGTGAGCGCGGGGCTGCTCAAGGCCTTCGCCGGACTCGGCCGCAAGAGCGTGGGCATGAAGCCCGTGGCGAGCGGCGCCGCCATGACGCCGGAGGGCCTGCGCAACGAAGACGCACTCCTGCTCCAATCCGCGGCCAGCGAGCAACGCGCCTATGGACTGGTGAATCCCTATTG
>DASYZF010000055.1:0-15493 GCA_035946515.1 Gammaproteobacteria bacterium
CTCGAAGGCCAGGGTTTCAGCTGGTCGTCCACCAATGACCGCAGCGACGTGCGGGTCCTCGTCGGCTACCACTGGTACTAAGGGGGGAACGCCATGAAACTCAGCACCTGCTTCGCCCTCCTCCTCGCCGCCTCGCTGCCCGCCGCCGCCTGGGCGGACGAGAGCGTCACCGACGAGATCAGCCAATACCTGTCGGGCCAGTCCATCCAACTCGGCGCCGGCTACGCCCAGGGCACCTTCAAGATGTCCAACAGCGACGGCACCACCAAGACCCAGATCACGGACAACGGCCGCGCCGCGCTCATCCTGGACTTCACCGGGTCCGAGCACGTGATCGGCAAGCTGCCCATGAAGTACGGCGACGCGGTGCTGGGCTTCAACATCGGCGGCACCTACGGGCACCTGAGCGTGGACAAGCAGCTCAACCCCTTGAGCAGCGCCATCATCGGCCAGGACCTGGGGTCGAGCGCCAACGGCAACTACCTCGCCGCGGCGCCGTTCGTCTACTTGAGGCTCGGACCGGTATATCCCAACACCGACAGTTATTGGCTGGCGGGCTATGGCCTCGGCGGGGCGCTGTTCAATTTCCACGGCAACCCGATCTTCTACACCCAGACCGCACCCGGCACCTACCTCGCCACCTCCGGACCCGTGAGCAGCGGCACCAAGCTGTTCCTCTACCAGACCTGGCGCTGGCAGTTCCATTACGGCAACTGGGACGTGCTGTTCACCGCCAAGCAGCTCAGCAACCGGCAGGTGATGGGCTACAACACGAGCTACGAGGATTACTCCATCGGCTTCGACTACAACTTCACGTTCTAGCCGGACCCTGATCTGCCTCCCACCGGGGGTGTACCCACCCCCGGCTCAAACCTTATATAATTGCCGCCCACCCGCGGCCCGGCCGCGCCCCAACCAGGACCCGGAAAGCCTATGGCCGCGCGCAACAACGACAAGCAGCACCAGGACAAGCACGATCAGCATTTCTACGACACCTTCATGCTGGTGCTCGGCATCCTGGTGGCCTTCGCGGTCTGCATGTACTGGCTCGCCAACGGCATCGCCGACGCGACCCCGGGCGCCTACGAGAGGGGCAGCGCCACCGAGGAGCAGCTCATCGACCAGCGCCTGGCGCCGGTGGGTGACGTGCAGATCTCCGGCAACGCCGCGAGCCAGATGCCCACCGCCGCCCCCACGGCGGCCGCCTCCGGTGCTCCGAAGTCCGGCAAGGAGATCTGGGAAGGCACCTGCTCCGCCTGCCACCGTGCCGGACTCCTGGGCGCTCCCAAGATCGGCGACAAGGCTGCCTGGGCTCCGCGCATCGCCAAGGGCCTGGACGTGCTGAAGCAGCACGCCCTGCACGGCTTCAACCAGATGCCCGCTCACGGCGGCAACATGGCTCTCACGGACGCGGAAGTGGTCAGCGCTCTCGAATACATGGTCGGCCAGAGCAAGTAACCCGACGACAGCTTGAGCCCCAAAGCCCGCCTCAAGGCGGGCTTTGCTTTTGCGGGGTCAGGGGTCCGTGAGCATGACGCGGAGCGAATCAAGATAGGTCCGGCCCCGGGCCACCCGTTCCTCCGAGGTCGAGGGTGGAGCGCTGCCCTCGAAGGCCAGCTCGTCGGCCGGTAGCTCCTTGAGGAAGCGGCTCGGTTCGCAGGCCTGGTCCTCGCCGTATTTGCGGCGCTTCTCAGCGTAGCTCAAGGTCAGGCTGCGGCGGGCGCGAGTGATGCCCACGTAGCAGAGCCGCCGCTCCTCCTCCAGGTTATCCCCTTCCAGGCTGTTGCGGTGCGGCAGGATCTCCTCCTCCATGCCCACCAGGAACACATGGGGGAACTCCAGGCCCTTGGCCGCGTGCAGGGTCATGAGTTGCACCGCATCGCCGCTCTTCTCGTCCGCGTTGCGGTCGAGCATGTCCAGTAGCGCGAGCCTCCCCAAGGTATCCGCGAGACTCGCTTCCCCGCCGTCGACCGGCTTCCCCAGCCACTGCAGGAACTCCTGCACGTTCTCCCACTTGCGGTCCGCCGTCACCGGATCCTTGGCGTTGTCGCGGATCCAGCCTTCGTAGCGGATGTCCTCAAGCATCTCCTTCACCGCCTCCGCGGAGGGACCGTTCTCGGCGTGCTCCGCGGTGCGGGACACCCAGGTGGCGAACTCGTGTAGGCGCTCGGCCCCGCGGTCGGGTACATGCTCCCGGAGTCCTGCCTCGAGGCAGGCGGAGAACAGGCTCACGTGGCGGCTGCCGGCATAGGCTCCGAGCTTCTCCAGGGTGGCGGCGCCGAGCTCCCGCCGCGGTAGGTTCACGATGCGCAGGAAGGCGCTGTCGTCGTCCGGGTTCACCAGCAGGCGCAGGTAAGCCACGAGGTCCCGCACCTCGGCCCGATCGAAGAAGGAGGTGCCGCCGGAGAGCTCGTAGGGGATCTTCTGTTCGCGCAGCGCCTTCTCGAAGAGCCGCGACTGGTGGTTGCTGCGGTAAAGCACCGCGAAGTCACCGTGCCGGCTGCGCTGGGTGAGCACGTGGGCGGCGATCTCGGTGGCCACCCGTTCGGCCTCCGCCTGGCCGTCGGCACAGGGCAGGATGCGCACCGGCTCCCCCTCCGGCAGCTCGCTCCACAGCTGCTTCTCGATCAGGTGCGGGTTGTGGGTGATGAGGCCGTTGGCCACCCTGAGGATGCGCCGCGCCGAGCGGTAGTTCTGCTCCAGCTTCACCACCTTCAAGGTGGGGAAGTCCTCCTGCAGCGAAGCCAGGTTCTCGGGCCGGGCGCCGCGCCAGGAATAGATGGACTGGTCATCGTCGCCCACGGCGGTGAACGCCGCCCGCGGGCCGGCCAGGAGCTTCAGCAGCCGGTACTGGGCGGCATTGGTGTCCTGGTATTCGTCCACCAAGAGGTAGCGCAGCCGGTTCTGCCACTTCTCTTTCGCCTCCGGGTCGGATTCCAGGAGGTGCACCGGCCGGGCGATGAGGTCGTCGAAATCCATGGCGTTGTAGGCCTTGAGGTGGCGCTCGTAGTCGAGATAGAGCCGCGCGTGGCGCCGCTGATGCTCGTCCTCCGCCTTCTTGACCGCAGTCTCCGGATCCAAGAGCGCGCTCTTCCAGGCGGAGATCTGCCACTGGGCCCGTTCCAGCACTTCCGCCTTCTCGGCCCGGTCGGTCTTGAGCAGCTCGCGCAGCAGCGTGAGCCCGTCCTCCACGTCGAACAGCGTGAAGCTCTGCTTGTAACCGATGCGCGCGTGCTCCTCGCGCAGGATGCGCATCCCCAAGGTGTGGAAGGTGGAGACCGTGAGCCCCTCGGCGCGTTCGGCGGAGAGCAGCTTCCCCACCCGCGCCTTCATCTCCCGCGCCGCCTTGTTGGTGAAGGTCACCGCGGCGATGTTGCGCGCCGCGACGCCGCGCTCGGCCACCATGTGGGCGATCTTCTGGGTGATGACCCGGGTCTTGCCGCTGCCGGCGCCCGCGAGCACCAGCAAGGGCCCGTCGAGGTAGGCGACGGCGGCGCGCTGGGCGGGATTGAGATGGTTCAGGGAGACGGAGGGAGTGCGCGCCATGCCCTCATTGTAGCGGCGCGACGCGAGATGGACCTCAGGAATATTTTCCGCGGGCCGTATTGCCCGGACAACGGTTTTCCGTTATCCGGGCGTGAGTACGCATGCGCGGCCTCAGGCGGCGAGTCCACGGCGGCGCGCAGCCAACAGGCGATAGGCAGCGAACGCACCCAGCACCGCCACCAGCAGCCAGCTGTATGCGCCGCTGCCGGAGTTGCTCACGGTGACGGACACCGTCGCCTGGTTCGAGGCGAGCCCGTTGTTCAAGGCCTCGTAGGTGAAGGTGTCGATGCCGGTGAAGTTGTTGTTTGGCGTGTACTTGAAGGTGCCGGCGGTGGCGTCCACCAGGGTGACCGTGCCGTTGGCCGGCTGCGACAGCAGCTGATAGGTGAGCGTGCCGCCGGTGGGGCTGGTGGCCGAGAGCGAACCCGTCAGGAACGAGGAGTTCTTGACGTCGAGCGCCAGGGTCACGTCCAGCGCCACCGGGATGTTGGTGGAGCTCGTCAGGCGCACCGCCACCACCGAGAGGGTCTTGTCCACCGTGGCGAGGTCGACGCGGCCGTCGGCGTTGAGGTCCACCGCCTGGGTCTCGGCCGGACCGCTGGCGTCCACGAGGGTGGACTGGGACAGGAAGTCGCCCTTGCCGTCACCGATCAGCACCGAGAGGGAGCCTTCGTTGTTGGTGGTGATGAGGTCCGGTATGCCGTCGCCGTTCATGTCGGCGGCGGTGATGGCCATCGGCTGCACCGAGGGCGCCTGGTTGGTGATCGTGCTGCCCTTGCCGGCGATCTTCACGGTGTTGGCCAAGGTGAAGTTGCCTTTCCCGTCGTTCATCAGCACGCTGACCGTGCTGTCGTTGAAGTTGGCCACGGCGATGTCGAGGATGGGCTTGTTATCCGCGTACTTGGCTCCGTTGAAGTCAGCCACCACGAGGGCTTGAGGGGCCGCACCCACAGGATACTCGGCCTTGATGGTAAGGTTGCCACTACCGTCGTCGTGCAGCACCGCAACCTTGTTGCCTGTGGCTTCGGTAACCGCGAGGTCAGAGACACCGCTGTCCTCGAAGTCCCCGGCCGCGATGGCGAAAGGTGTGCCGTTGACCGGGATGGTGCTGCCTGTGGGGAAAGTGCCGGTGCCAGAATTGATGAGCGTGACCACCGAGTCCGAGCCTGGAGCAGCAACGGCTATATCGGGCACCGTCTCACCGGTTTTCAAGTTCGTCACCACCAAGTCTGTGGGGCTGGTACCCGCGTTGTAGCTAGCCTGAGCGCCGAAGATGCCGGTGCCGGTACCCTGCAACACCAAGACAGAGTTGGTGCCAGAGTCCACGACGATCGCATCCAGGCGCTTGTCGCCGTCCACATCGGCCAGTTGCACACGCCGCGGTACACTGTTGATGCCCACGCTGAAATCGGTACGCGAACCGAAGGTGCCATTCACGGAGCCGAGCAACACGCTCATGGTGTTATCCGCACCGTTGACCGTGACGATGTCCGGGCTGCCGTCACCGTTCAGGTCGCCGATCGCGAGACCGGCTGGCGAATTGCCCACCGGATACGTGACGGGCGCGCCCAGCGCGATGCCTGGGTTCCCGTAGAACAGGAACACCGCCCCGGTGCTGGAGCTCACGCCCACGAGGTCGACGTTGCCGTTGCCGAAGCTCGTCGTGGCGATGCGGTTGACGCCGGTGGTGACGGTCGAGTCCTGGCGCGCCAGGAAATGGCCGTCGGCGGTGCCCATCAGCACGCTGAGGGTGCCGGAAGTGCCGTAGCTCACCACGGCGTCGAGCGAACCGTCCTTGTTGAGGTCGATGAGCTTCATGTCCGTCGCGGCGCCGGACAGGCCGTAGGCGATGATGTCGTTGGTGTTGTCGTCCAGCGTGCCATCGCCATTGCCGTAGAGGATGGTCATCACCGGCTCGTGCTGGCTGGCGGCGATCACGTCGCCCTTGCCGTCGTGGTTGATGTCGGCGATGAAGATGCTGTCGGAATGGAAACCGGGCTGGAAATTGCCCGCCTGCTTGAACTGGCGGTTGCCCTGGTTGACCCACACGGTCTCGCGCTCGCCACCGATGACGATGTCCGGCTTGCCATCGCCGTTGAGGTCGCCGATGGCGATCGAATCCGGGGCGCCCCAGCTGCCGAGCGTCTGGGTGGTAAAGTGACGCTTGCCGTCGCCGTAGAAGATGGTGGCGGCGGTGCCGGTCCAATCCACGATCGCGATGTCGATGTTGCCGTCGCCGTCTATGTCGCCGGTGACGATGCGGTGCGGACCGCTGGCGGTGGCGAGCAGCGTGCTGGGACCGAAGGTCCCGTCGCCCTTGCCCCACCAGATGGTGACGGTGTTGTCGTCGTTGTTGGTGACGATGGCGTCGAGGTGGCCGTCGTGATCCAGGTCTACGAGCGCCACGTCGCTGGGGTTCTGGCCCACCGGATAGACCGTGCGGGGCTGGTAGGTGCCGTCGGTCTTGCCGATGAGCACGCTCATGGTCTTGCTGGCGGAATCGGCGGTGACGATGTCCGGCACGCCGTCGCCGTTCAGGTCACCGACCGCGACGCCCGCGGGTGCGGCGCCGGTCGGGTAGGCTGCGCCCTGGGTGAAGCTGAACTGGGTGTTCGTGAACGTGGAGGTTGCCGCATCGGAGCCAACCAGCGCGAGGATGCCCGCCAACAGGATGAGGGGGAGCAGGGCGCGACGTACGTGATTCACATCATTCTCCTAAAGCGGTTCTCTCATTGCGTTGAGCTCTATATGCCTTGAGCCGGAGGGGCGGCGGCCGGACGGTCCCGGAGGCGGCAAAAGCGGGACCCGGAAGACCAGGCCGTCCTCCCTTCTGCCGTCCAATGAATCCGTTAAAGAATCACTCCAGACCGGCTGCCCGCGCCCATAAAGAAGGGAGATGCGCGAGACAGATAGAAGGTCGCAAAGAATAAGGGGTATTCCCCCTGCCCGCAAGGCAGTTGCCGGCCCCACGGCCACCGGAGCAAGCCGCCACGACGGGACGGCCAGGTCTTGCATATCTGATAAGTTAGTATATACTTACCGTAAGTGAAGACTAACCTAAAACTCAAGCAGCAGATCCAGGCCTTGGGGGACCCGACCCGCTTCGCCATCTTCGAGCGCCTGGAACGGGGTCCGTTCGCGGTGGTGCAAATCGCCAAAGGGCTGCCGGTGAGCCGTCCTGCCGTCTCCCAGCACCTCAAGGTGCTGAAGGAAGCGGGCCTCATCCGGGACCAGAAGGCCGGCAACCGCCGCCTCTACCGCTTGAACCCGGCGGCTCTGGGAGAGATGCGGGACTACTTCCAGCAGTTCTGGAGCGAAGCCCTCAGCTCCTTCAAGGACGCGGCCGAAAGCCTGGAGCAGGAACCGTGAAGGGCACGCGACGCACGCCGTCCAACGTGCTGCCATTCCAGCGACATGAAGTGCCGCGGGGCTTCGTGGCCTTCAGCCAGCGTCTCCTGCTCTGGCAGGAGGCGCTGGGGGCCTTCAGGCGCCTGGCCGAAAAGAAAACGGGGATCCCATGAACCAGCCCCTGCAGCAGGATGACGACGTATATGTGGACGTAACCGTAGGCACTTCCCGGGAACGGGCCTTCGAGGTCTATACCCGCCAGCTGGACAGTTGGTGGCTGCGGGACCATCACATCGGCAAGGCGCCGCTGAAGGAAGTGTGCATGGAGCCGCGCCTCGGCGGGCGCCTGTACGAGAAGGGCGTGGACGGCTCGGAATGCGATTGGGGTGTGGTGCTCGCCTGGGAACCGCCGGCCCGGCTCGTGTTCGCCTGGCAGATCAACAGCCAATGGGCCTATGAACCGGACCTCACCCGCTCGAGCGAGGTGGAAGTGCGCTTCACGGCCCTCGGCCCGAAACAGACCCGGGTGGAACTCATCCACCGTCACTTCGAGCGCCACGGCGACGGCGCCGAGGCCATGCGCCAAGGCGTGAAGCGCGGCTGGCCGACTCTCATGGGCCTGTTCGCAGCCGCAGCCCAAGGCAACTGAAATCACTTTCAAGCATCGCAGCGCCCATAGGGGTGCGCCGCGATCCAGCGGCGCTTCTCCTCCCTGGAGAGCTGTTTGATAGCGGCCTCCTGCTTCAATGCTTCGCCCTTGGAAGCGCAGGCTTCCACGGCCACTATGTGCTTGGGGCGGTCCATGCGCATGAACTTGGCCCCCTTCCCCGCCGCATGCGCACGGAACCGCCGCGCCGGGTCGTTGCTGACACCCGTATACCAGGCGCCGCTCTCGCACTCGATGACGTAGACCCACCAGCCCATGCCTGCTCCCGAAAAAGCTCCGGCCGCGCACCGTGAGGTGCGCGGCCTGACTATATCAGGCAGGTCTCACTTGTGGCTGGAGTCGATGAACTTCGCCACGTTATCGTGCAGCATCTTCAGGCTCTCCAGGTTCACGTACACCATGTGGCCCGCCGGGTAGAAGGCATAGGAGATGTTCTTCTGCAGCGAGTCCACCATCGGCAGGTGGTGCATGACGTACACCGCCGAGTAGTAGGGCGTGGCCAGGTCGAAATAGCCCGCGTTCAGCAGCACCTTCATCTGCGGGTTCTGGGACATGGCGGCCGCGAGGTCGGGCATCACGTTGGTGGTCTGGGGCAGGGGCTGGCCCTGGCCCGGGGGCGCGTGCTTGAAGTCCCAGTTGTTCACGTCGGGGCTGCTGTTCACCGGCAGGTACACAAGATCCTGGCCGAACTTCAGGTCCTTGCGCACGTAGTCGTTGAACATAGACACGATGGGTGAGCTGATGGCCGCGGACTGCGGATCGTAGTTGGCGGACTCCGCCAGGGGATCGATCACCGGGCCGCTGAAACGGGTATCGAAACGGCCGGTGGTCTCACCGGAATCCAGCAGCAGTTGCTGCTCGAACTGCGGGCCAACCACGCGCAGGTCGGCCTTGACCCAGTAGTCGGCGGACAGGCTGGTGTAGGTGTGCAGCTTCTCGGCGATCTGGTGCTTGTCGGCATCGGAGAGCTCCGAGCCTTTCTGCAGCGCGGCCAGGTAATCACCCATGGCGAAGCCTTCCACCTCGTGCAGGAAGCCCGGCAGCTCCTGACCCACCCCGGCCTTCTTGTGGTACCAGGCAGCGGCGGCATAGGTAGGCAGGTTCACCGCATAGGGCAGGTCCACGCCCGGGTTGGTGTTGGGGTTGTCGGCGTTGAGGTCGAAGTTGAGGATGGCCGACAGCAGGATCACGCCGTTCAGGTCCACGGAATCGTTCTGCAGGTCATAGGACACCACCGCCGAGCGCGGCGTGCCGTAGCTCTCGCCGAACAGGTATTTGGGCGAGTTCCAGCGGCCGTACTTGGTGAGGAAGCGCTCGATGAACTGGGTGAAGGCCTTGCCGTCCGGATCGACGCCGTAGAAGTCCTTGGCCTCACCCTTGCCGCCCGCGTCCTTATCCAGGATGCGGCCGAAGCCGGTGCCGGGGGCGTCCACGAACACGAGGTCGGTGGCGTCCAGCAGGCTATACGGGTTGTCCACCAGTTGGTAGGAGGGCGAAGCGGTGTGCTCGTGGTCGCCCACCACGACGCGCTTCGGACCGAAGGACGCCATGTGCAGCCAGATGGTGGAGGAGCCGGGGCCGCCGTTGTAGATGAACATCACCGGGCGGCTGGCCGCCTCCTTGCCGTTGGCAAGGTAGGCCACGTAGGACATGTCGGCGGTGGGCTCGCCCTTGTCGTCCTTCAACACCAGGAGGCCAGCGTCAGCGGTGTAGGCGATGGTCTTGCCGCCCACGGTCACGGAACCCTGGGTGGCAGATACCTGGTCGGCGATGCTGGCCGCGGGCTTGGCGTCGCCGTCGCCGGCGGCGAACGCCGGACCGCTGAGGCCGAGCAGCAGGATGCAGAGTAGCTGCGGGCGATTCATGGGATTACTCCTTGAAGAATTTGGTAAAAGAGGACCCCTCGGACTTCATCTGAGAAAGCGGAAACCGCCGCTGTACAGCGGGCAGGGGATTAGAGCGTCAGGGAAGCCAAGGGTTCATGGGATAGAGCCCCGGCCGACAAATATTTAGACCGGACATTAGGCCCGGGCTTTATGGCGATCCAGCACCCGATAGCCCACGGCCTCGGCCACGTGCGCGCTCATCACCGTCTCGCTCTCCCCCAGGTCGGCGATGGTGCGTGCCACCTTGAGGATGCGGTGATAGGCCCGGGCGGAGAGCCCGAGCTGCTCCATGGCCCGCTCCAAGAGCCGCTGACCCAGGTCATCCGGCTTGCAGTGGCGGTTGATCTCGCGGGTGGTGAGGCGCGCGTTGGGTTTGCGCCCGCGGGCGAGCTGGCGCGTCCGGGCCGCAGCGACGCGCTGCGCCACCGTATCGCTCGTCTCGCCGTCCGGCGGCGTGTCGGGCCGCAACGCTTCGCGCGCCACCCGCGGAGCCTCCACGTGCAGGTCGATGCGGTCCAGGAGCGGCCCGGAGATGCGCGAGCGGTAGCGTTGCACCTGGTCCTCGGTGCAGTGGCAACGCCCGGAGGGATCGCCGAGATAGCCGCAAGGGCAAGGGTTCATGGCTGCCATGAGCTGGAAGGCGGCCGGGAACTCCGCCTGGCGAGCGGCGCGCGAGACGACGATGGCGCCGGTCTCCAGGGGCTCGCGCAACACCTCCAGCACCTTGCGGTCGAACTCCGGCAGCTCGTCCAGGAACAGCACGCCGTGATGGGCGAGCGAGATCTCGCCCGGACGCGGGAAGGAGCCGCCGCCCACCAGGGCCACGGCCGAGGCGGTGTGATGCGGGTTTCGATAGGGGCGCTTGCGCCAATGCTCGGCGCTGAAGCCGGTGTCGCTGATGGAGGCCACCGCCGCCGCTTCCAAGGCCTCGTCCTCGGTCATGGGCGGGAGCACGCCGGGAAGGCGGCTCGCCAACATGCTCTTGCCGGTGCCCGGCGGCCCGACGAACAGGAGTGAGTGGCCGCCGGCGGCGGCGATCTCCAGCGCCCGCTTCGCCTGGTGCTGGCCACGCACGTCGGCGAGATCCTCATACTGCGGGCGATAGGCGGCGAGCGCGGAAGCGTGGGCCGCGAGCGTCTGCCGGCCCGCGAGATGGGCGCAGACGTCGAGCAGATGGCGTGCACCGAACACCGCGACGTCCGACACGAGCGCCGCTTCGTCGGCGTTCTCCAGGGGCACGAGCAGGGCGCGGCCGGCGCCCCGGGCCTTGAGCGCGGCCGGCAGGGCGCCACGCACGGGCCGGAGTTCACCGCTCAGGGAGAGTTCGCCCAGGAATTCCATGCCGGCCAAGGGCTCGGCGGCGAGCTGACCGGAAGCCACCAGGATGCCGAGGGCGATGGGCAGGTCGAAGCGGCCGCCCTCCTTGGGCAGGTCCGCCGGGGCCAGATTGACGGTCAGCTTGCGGGCGGGGAAATCGAAACGGGAATTGATGAGGGCGCTGCGCACCCGGTCCTTACTCTCCCTGACAGCAGCCTCCGGCAGGCCCACAATGTTTAAACTGGGCAAGCCATTGGACTGGTGTACTTCGACAGTAACCAGCGGCGCATCAACGCCTGCCTGAGCTCGGCTAAATATTTTAGCCAACATGCCTTAATGCATCCCTGCGACGTGTGCCCGGGGCGCACCGCATGCTGCGCATCCTGCTCCGCATGCGGCCCAGCGCCTGCGTCCCTGCGGGCGTGCTCGAAGCCGTGCTTCGAGCCCTGTGCGCCCGCCCGCGACATGTCGCGGGCCCTTGCTCTCCCGCACCGCCGCCTCGGGCAGACCGACGATGTTGAGCGCGGGCAACCCGTTCGATTGATGCACTTCCACCGTCACGGCAGGTGCGACGACACCTGCTTGTGCCCGACTGAAGATTTTCGCGAGCATCCCCGCAAACCCCTGCGATGCAGACTGGATCCTAGTGTTTGTTGCTGCGTTCCTGTTCCTGGGCCGCGAGCGCGGTCTCCAGCTCCGCGAGGCGCTGCGACAGCTCCTCGAGCTTGGTGCGGGTGCGGGACAGCACGCCCGCCTGCACGTCGAACTCCTCGCGGGTCACGAGGTCGAGCTTGCCGAGCGCCGTCTGCAGCATGGCGCGGAAGTTGCGCTCCAGGTCCGCCTTCAGGTCCTTGAACCCCGGCGGCACGGCGTCGGCGAGCTTGCGGGCCAGGTCGTCCAGCAACTTGGGATCGAGCGTCATCGGCGGCCCCTGTGGCGGCATTATGACTTATGTTATCAGTATATAGGACCGTGGAAGCCCGCCGATGGCGGGGTGTTAGACTGTAACCACAAGGCAAAAACGGGCGTTTTCCGCCTAGCAACCGGGGTTTGGGCGCTTATGAAGATGGTCGCTGCGGTGATAAAGCCTTTCAAACTGGACGACGTGCGCGAGGCGCTCTCGGACATCGGGGTGCAGGGCATCACCGTGACCGAGGTGAAGGGCTTCGGCCGCCAGAAGGGCCACACCGAGCTCTACCGGGGTGCGGAATACGTGGTGGATTTCCTGCCCAAGGTGAAGATCGAGCTCGCCATCCCCGACGAGCTCCTGGACCGGGTGACCGAGGCCATCATGAACGCCGCCAAGACCGGCAAGATCGGCGACGGCAAGATATTCGTCTACGAGCTGCAACAGGCCATCCGCATCCGCACCGGCGAGACCGGCGCGGAGGCGCTCTAGCCCAAGCGACGAGGATCGCATCATGAAGATCATCATCGCCGTCATCGCCTTGAGCCTCGCCGGTGCTGCCTGGGGCGACACCCCTATATATAAGTGGGTGGACGCCCAGGGCGTGACCCACTACAGCACCGTGCCCCACGACAACAGCGCCAAGCCCATCGACATCGTGAATACGGGCAGCCTACCGAACCCGAGCACCGCGGCCGCGCCCGCCGGCGCCACCAATAGTGCTGCAGGCGACGCGGCACTCGTAATACCGACACCGGTGGATTCACCCGCCTGCAAGGCGGGACGCGATAGGCTCTTCAAGTATCTGCACGCGGATTCGCTCTACCAGGTGGATTCCAGCGGCCAGAAGCAGAAGCTCTCAGTAGAGGACATGCAGAAGGCCCTCGACGACGCTCGTGGATATGTACGCCAGGCATGTAGCCCTGGCGGTGGAGGTCAATGATGAACATCCGTCTCGCCGCTTCGATATCCGCCGCAATCGCTATCGCGGCTTTTAGCCTGTCGGCCGGCGCCGACCAGGTCTACCGCTGGGTCGATAAGGACGGCCACGTCCATTATTCCCAGACACCGCCTTCGAGCACCGGGGTGAACGCCCAGACTCTGAACATCAACCCTCCTCCTCCTGACCCTACCGGCCTGCAGAACGACCAGAAGCTCGCCCAGCAAGCCCAGGATCGGGACAAGCAGTCCCAGGATGCCGAGAAGAAGGACCAGGCGGCACAGCAGCAGCTCGAACAGCAGAAGAAGGAATGCGATTACCTGCAGCAGCGTTTGCAGGTATTGGAGCAGAGCCGGCGGGTCGCGACCGTGGATGCCCAGGGCAACAAGAGCTATGTCTCCGACGACGACCGGGCGAAGCAAGAGCAGGATCTACAGGATCAGATCAACAAGAACTGCTCCAGCTCCAACCACTGAATCAGCGGATACGGGCCAGGGCTTCCTTCAGGAACGGCGGCAGCACGAACGCCGTCTCATGGATGGCGGCGGAGTAATAGCGGGTGGGGAAAGCCTTCTCCTCCGCCTCGCGGCGCCGGAAGCTGTTGAGCCTCCCATCTTTCTTGGCGAGCGTCGCCGACCACCAGCCCGAGGGGAAGGTGGGTTGCGGGAAGGTGAGCGTACGGCTGTCGGCGAAGCCGGCCACCCGCAGCGCTTGGTGGGTATCCACGATGGTGTCTTCGTAGAGGAAGGGTGACTCGGTCTGCTGCACCAACAGACCGTCGGCACGCAGGATCCGCCAGCAATCCCGGTAGAACCCCTCTGAGAAGCTCCCTTCTGAGGGGCCCACGGGGTCGGTGCTGTCGATGATGATCACATCCAGGCTCTCGGAGGGGGTGGCGGCGATGCGCTGCACCCCATCGCCGAACCAGAGATTCGCCCGGGCGTCGCCGTTGGCCTCGCAGAGCTCCGGGAAATAGAGTTCCGCGAGCCGCGTCACCCGTTCGTCGAGCTCCGCCTGCAATACCGACTCCACGCTCCGGTGGCGCAGCACTTCCCGCAGGGTGCCGCAATCGCCGCCGCCGAAGATGAACACGCGCCGCGGCGCCGGGTGGGCGAAGAGTGCCGGATGGGCCAGCATCTCGTGGTAGATGAAGCTGTCCCGGTCGGTGAGCATCACGCAGCCGTCGATGGCGAGCAGGGTACCGAAGGTGCCGGTCTCGTAGACCTCGATGGTCTGCCAGGCGGTCTGCTCGGTGTGCAGCCGGCGCGCACCGCCCAGGGAGAGGGCCATGCCCTCCTCCGGCGCGATCTCGCTGAACCAGTCGCCATCGAGCTTCATCTAGGCTCCCGCACGCATATTCAGGCGATTATACCGGCTGCGCGCACCGCCGCTTCCGGGCCTCGCCGCCGCCGGGAAAACCCGGCTCAGGAGCACCTTTTCATGGCCGGCCTATTGCCTTACTCTTGCGCGATTTCCCGCCCCCAGCCGAACCCGGAGAGACATGAGCCAGAACCCCGTCGAGGTCGCCCGCGAGCTGTACAACGTGCTCCGCTGGGGCGACGGCTATTTCGACATCAACGCCGAAGGGCACGTGGTGGTCTATCCCACCCGCAAGCGCGAAGACGGCTGCGTGGACCTGCACCGCCTCGCCACCGAGGTGAGCAAATGGGGGCTCAACCTGCCGGTGCTGTTCCGCTTCGGCGACATCCTGCGCGACCGCGTGTCGCGGGTATACGAAGCTTTCGAACAAGCGCGCCAGTACCACGAGTACAAAGGGCACTACACGCCCGTGTATCCCATCAAGGTGAACCAGCAGCACGTGGTGGTGGAGGACATCCTCAAGCACGGCGCCGACCGCGTCGGTCTCGAGGCCGGCAGCAAGCCCGAACTCATGGCGGTACTGGCGTTCGCGCCGCCCGGTTCCACCATCGTCTGCAACGGCTACAAGGACCGCGAGTACCTGCGCCTCGCGCTCATCGGCCAGGCGCTCGGCCACCGCGTGTACGTGGTGGTGGAGAAACTCTCCGAGCTCGATCACCTGTTGAAGGAGGCCACCGACATCGGCGTGAAGCCCACCATCGGTATCCGCGTGCGCCTCGCCAGCACCGGCCGCGGCAAGTGGGAGCACACCGGTGGCGAGAAGTCCAAGTTCGGTCTCTCCACCGGCCAGATCCTCGAAGCGGTGGAGCGCCTCAAGCAGATGCAGCTCCTGGGTTCGCTGCAGCTCCTGCACTTCCACCTGGGCTCGCAGATCGCCAACATCCGCGACGTGCAGCGTGGCATGCAGGAGGCGGGGCGCTGCTTCGCCGAGCTCGCGGAGCTCGGCGTCGGCATCCGCGTCATGGACGTGGGCGGGGGACTCGGCGTGGACTACGAGGGCACGCGCTCGCGCAGCTCCTGCTCCACCAACTACTCGGTGCAGCAGTACGCCAACGCCATCGTGCGCGCCCTGTGGGAGATCTGCGAGGAGTACGAGCTGCCGCATCCGAACATCATCACCGAGTCAGGGCGCGCCATGACCGCGCATCACGCGGTGATGCTCACCGAGGTGGTGGACTTCGAATCCATCCCGGAGAAGACCCCGGTGCAGCCTGGACCGGACGACCCGCAGATCCTCACCGACCTCTGGGAGGACTACGTCAACGAGGAAGGCCGCGCGCTGCTGGAGGTCTACCAGGACGCGTTGCACTTGAACAGCGAGGCCCAGGGTATGTACACCCACGGCGTGCTGACGCTGGAGCAGCGCGCCCACGCAGAGCAGATCTACCACGCCACCTGCCGCAAGGTGCGTGACAGCCTGAGACCCACGAGCCGCGCCCAGACCGAGGCCATCTACGAGATCAACGAGAAGCTCGCGGACAAGTACTTCTGCAACATGTCCG
>DASYZF010000056.1:0-21072 GCA_035946515.1 Gammaproteobacteria bacterium
CTCCTGCCCGGTGCTCGACGATCTCGCCGTCACGGATGGTGAAGATCTCGTCCGCGTGGGAGATGAGCTGGGGATCGTGGCTGGCGAAGATGAAGGTGGTGCGCGATTCGGTCTGCACCTGGCGCATGAGCTTGAGGATGGAGGCGCCGGTGGCGCTGTCCAGGTTGGCCGTGGGCTCGTCGGCGAGCACGATCTGCGGCCGCTTCACCAGGGCACGGGCGATGGCCACCCGCTGCTTCTGGCCGCCGGAGAGCTCGTTGGGGCGCTGCTCGGCCTGGTCCGCGAGCCCCACCGCCGCCAGCATCTCGAGGGTGCGCTGGCGGCGTTCATTGGCGTCGACACCCACGAGCAACAGCGGGTATTCCACGTTCTCGTAGGCGGTGAGCACCGGCACCAAGCTGAAGTTCTGGAAGATGAAGCCGATGTTCTTGGCGCGGAAATCCGCGATCTCGTCCGCGTCGAACCGGGTCACGTCGTCGCCGCAGACCTCCAGGATGCCGCTGGTCGGCGTATCGATGCAGCCGATGAGGTTCAACAGCGTGCTCTTGCCGCTGCCCGATGCGCCGATGAGGGTCGAGAACCGGTGGAAAGGGACTTCCAGGTCCACGGCCTTGAGGGCCGGCACTTCGATCGTGCCGGCGCGGTAGGTCTTGGCGACCTGGCTCAGGTGGACCGCGACGCCGGCGCTGTCCGCGGATGGCGCGGGCTTGGCCAAGGCGGCGCGTTGGGGGGTGGGGACCATGGTGACTTCCTCCTAAATTGGGACTTGCGTATGGGTTGCTGAGTTATTTGTTGGCTGGCGGGTTTCCGATCAGCAGACGCAGCGGCAGCAGCGGGCCGACCGGGATGTACTCATGGTCCAGCAGCTTCTCTTTGGCGAGCGGTAGGGACTCCATGATGGATATCGCCTCTGTCAGGTCTCCGGTGCTCAGGAGAAAGATCGCTCCCCTGCCGTCCTCCCGCGAGTACCATTCGCGGATCTTCCCTTCGATATGGAGCTGGACCGTCGCGCGAATCTCGGCCGGCATGGCGGCCATGATCTGCTCGCGTTTCACGCCGGGCTTCGCCGTCAGCAGCGCGAACACGCCCGTGGTCACCACAGCGGGGTTCTGGGGTTGAACTTGAGATTTGTCAGTCATAAGAAAATCCTTGTTGAGAAATTCGCCATCACCCGTCTCCGTTTTGACGGAGGTCGGTGCCGCTCACGGTCTGGTACCAATCGGTACCATATTCGGACGAGAGTGTGGTACCATTTGGTACCGAATGTCAAGAGGGGTAGAGATGGCCAAGACAGCCAAGCCGAGACGGCGACGACGGGGCGGTGACGAAGAGGAGGTGCGCGGGCGCATCCTCCAAGCCGCATTCACGGCCTTCAAGGAGAACGGGTACGCGGTGACCAGCACGCTGGAGATCGCCACCCGCGCCCGCGTCTCCAAACGCGAGCTGTATGCCCTGGTCGGCAACAAGGAGGAGATGCTCAAGGCCTGCATCACCCGGCGCGCCGAGCAGCTGCGGGCCTCGCCTGAGCTGCCCGTGCCCCGGGACCGGGAGACTCTCGAGAAGGTGCTGGTCGCCATCGGTACGCAGCAGCTCCGCGTGGGCAGCGACCCGACGGTGGTGGCGGTGTTCCGGCTGGCCATCGGCGAGGCGGTCCACGCTCCGGAGGTGGCGCGGATACTCAGCTCCATCGGGATCGCAGCCGCCCGGGGGGCCCTGCGGGAATTCATGACGCGGGCTCTTGAGTCCAAGCTGTTGGAAGGCCGCGCCGCGGAGCTCGCCGAAGAGTTCCAGGCCCTGCTCTGGGGCAATCTCAGGGTCGACCTCTGGCTCGGCGCGGCGAAGCAACCTGGCGAGGGTGAGATCGTGGCCCGCGCCCACGATGCCGCTGCCTCCTTGCTGCGGCTCCATCCCCAACCCTGAACCGCCGCTCGCCGGCTCTCAGAAGCCATAGACCAGGAACACCCCGACCGTGAAGCGGTCGCGTGATTCCGTGATGGGGCTCAGCACCGCGTCGCCTTGCAGGCGGTTCCAAGCCAGGTTCGTGACTAGGATCCAGTTGGCGCTCAAGGCGTAGTGGGCGCGCAGGAAGGCCTGCAAGCTCGCGATGCCGCTGCCGGCCGCATATTGCGGCAGACCGGACTGCTGGCTCTGCCCGGCATCCACGCCGAAGAAGCTGCGGGTGTACTCACCGTCCGCCCAGCGCAAACCCACCCCGTCGTCGATCTCCAATGTATCCAGCGGATAGTGGTGGGCGAAGAACTCGAAATCCGCGATGGTCCCCTGCCCTTCATGGAACAGGTCCCTGCCCAGGGTCACGCTGGCGGTGTAGCGCCGGAAGGACGCGCCCGCCTGCAGCCACAGCCGACCGGTGTAGTGCACATCGCCCAGACCCTGGAGCCGCGGGTCGTCGGACTCGCTGCGGCGGGTGAGGTCGGGCCCGATGGAAGCGCTCAGCCAGCAGTCCTCACGCCCGCTCGTCTTGACCCCCAGCCCCTGAAGCGCGTTGAAGAACAAGTGTTCGCCGTAGCGGATGTCGAAATACGGCAGCGGCTCCGCGTAACCCGAATCGGCGCCGGGGAACTTGGGATGTTCGTAGATGCCGCCGCCGAGGGCGTAGCTCCAGGCGTCATCCGCCCAGGCCGTGCCCATCCAGGTGAGGCTGAGGAACAGGGAGGCTAACAGGCTGCGGGTCGCGCGCGTGGCCATGGCTCATGTCCAGGTGTGGGGTTTCAGGGGTAGCGCAGGTCTATCGCCAGGTTGAGGTTGTCGCTGCCCGGGAAGGCGAAGCGGCTCTCACTGAAGACCGGCCCATGCATGGCGTAGGTGTGGTTGTTGGACACGCCGTAGCCCTCCTTCGGCATGCCGAAGAAATTGGTGTCGAGCTTGCCGTCGTCGTTCTCGTCATGGACCACGGTGACGGCGTAGGTGCCGGGCTTCACGCCGTGGAACACGCAGTTAGCGCTGGGGGTGGCCGGGTCCACGCTCACCTTCATGGCCGGGAGACGCTTGTCGAAGGCCTCGGCGCTGTCGAACAGGGCGCAGATGATGTGGCCCCTGAGGTTGCGCAGAGTGGAGACGGTCACGGCGATGTCCCCGCCGGCGGCAGCGTCGGCCCAGGCGGCCAGGGGCAGGGACGCCACCAGCAAGGCGGCGATCAGGGCGGTCTTGGTGCCTGCGTTCATCGGAGCTCCTAGAGGATCTCTAACTAGACAATGTCTAGTTGGAGTATAGACCAGAACTAGACAGTGTCAAGTTAAAGCGATGAAGGATTTTTGACAGCGTCTAGCTCACTCCGCAGACTAGCCGGACCGGGCAAGGTGCCCGGACCGGTGCAGCATGAGAACGCGGAAGACCCAAGGGAAAAAGAAGAAGACCGGACGCCCCCTCAGCCGCCGGGGCGATGGCGGCCTGCCGGCCAAGTTGCTGGCGGCCACCGAGGAGATCCTCCGCGAACAGGGGCTGCACAAGTTCACCCTCCGGGAGGCAGCCCGGCGTGCCGGCGTCTCCCACGGCGCTCCGGCCTTCCATTTCGGCGACGTCTCGGGCCTGCTCACGGCCTTCGCGGCCGAGGGCTACGACGGCATGACGGCGCTGATGCTGAAGTACCGCGCCGAGGCGCCGAAGGATGCCATGGCCCAGCTTGTGGCGGTGGGCTGCGCCTACGTGGACTACGCCATCGCCCACCGGCCGCAGTTCCAGCTCATGTTCCGCAGCGACGTCATCCACCTGGATGACAAGCGCTACTGTGAGACTTCTGAACGTACCTTCGCCCAGCTGCAGGAGACCATGGCCCCCTATCTGCCGGCGGGCGCCAGCGAGGCGGAGCAGATGGCGAAGCTCATGCTCGCCTGGTCGGCGGTGCACGGCTTCGCGACCCTGTATCTCGAGAAGGGCTTCCACCCCTTCTACGGCGACGACCCCAAGCCGCCCGTGTCCGCTGACGCGAAGCGCATGCTCGAGCTGTTGAACGCGTCCTTCTTGAGATAGCCTGCCGAATCCCAGACGTCCCTAGTGCGGCTTCCAGTCATCGCCACATGCGCGAACGCGTGGGCCGGCAAACCCATCTTGCCTCGATTTGAACACCCTCAGTGCGAGGACCGTCATTCAGGAATTTTATTTGCGGAAAAGCAACGAGAACACAAGGGAACTTTAGAAACTGCTGTTGGCCCTAATCCATGTCATGGCTCCACGTGCAACACCAGCACCCGGCCAGGGTTTGGCCTATCTACTCAGGAGAGAGATCATGTATACGCGCAAGCTCGTCGATGTGAGACATGCGATCCCGGCGATCGTGATGGGTCTGCTCGCTACGGCGTCATCGATGCCCGCTACAGCGGCAACGGGCTATGCGGCGACGGCCCCGACTGCGGAGAGCGCGCTCGCGGCGGACCAGCAGCTCGCCACCGCGATGCGTGACAACGATTCCGCGGGTATTGAAAACATGCTGGACGACGACTGGATCGTGGTGGCCAGCAGCGGCGGCATAGGCGAGGGGAAAAACGTATTCCCGGACGGGATCAAGTCGGGCTATCTGACCCGCAAGACCTTCGAACTCGTGGATCCGCGGGTGCGGCTCTACGGCAACACGGCGCTGGTGACCAGCAAGGTGAAGCTTTCCGGCGTGTTCGGGGGCAAACCCTTCGACATCATGGAGCGCCAGACCGACGTGCTGGTATGGAAGGACGGCAGCTGGAAGTGCGTCCTCACCCACGAGACGAAATTCGACACGCCGGCGAAATCACAGGCTTAAGCATCGAGGGAGCAGCCAATGAACACGTCCCTTCGGTTCACCCTGATCGCCCTCGCGGCCATGGTATCAGCGGGGCCCTTGGCAGCGGAGGGCCCGGCGCCGACCGGAATCGCGGACAACATGGACAGCGCGCCCAAGAGACCCATCGTGGTCGAATTCGTCGTCACCGACGGCGCCGACCTGATCGATTTCGCCGGGCCGGCGGAGGTGTTCAACTTCGTCCGGCTCCCCGGCCAACCCAATGATTCGCCTTATGTCGAATACATCGTCTCCGACAAGCTGGATCCCGTGAAACTCCTGGGCGGCTCCGATAACTTTGATGCGGTGAAATTCCAAGGGGGTTTCGTGGTGACGCCGAACTACACGTTCGACACGGCCCCTCCGGCGGACCTCGTCTTCGTCGGCGGGCAAGCCCGCTTTAGCCCGACCCAGAAAGAACTTGACTGGCTGCGCGCGCGCCATGATCAGAAACAGCTGGTCATGTCCGTCTGCACGGGAGCCTATGACCTCGAAAAAGCGGGCCTGCTGGATGGCAAGCCGGCGACCACGCACCACCTCGCGTTCCCGTTTTTCCAGCAGACCTTCCCGGCCGTCACGATCGTGCACGGGAAACGCTACGTCCAATCGGACCTGAACCTCTTCACCGCCGGCGGACTCAGCTCCGGGATCGATCTCGCCCTGCAGATGGTCGAAATGCGTTTCGGACACGCGGTTGCCGAGAAGACCGCGACCAGATTGGAATACCAGGGCACGGGCTGGATAACGAATACGAGCTCATTCTGAATCCACGTATGGGCAAGGTTTCGTGATGGTGACGCAAGCCTGACGTCAGGGAGCGGATCACATGAAGAGACTCATGGTACGCCCCTGGAGTGTGGATTGCTGCGCCGGCCATGGTCTTGCACGCGCCCTGTTGTTCCACGAACGGCACAAACCGGGGCTTCCCTGATCGACCGCTGCCATCTGTCCGACCGGTATCTCGTCGGCGCAATCGTTTGGCTCAGATGGAACAAGGCGATGACCCAATAGCGTCTGATTCCGCCCAGCCGAACGCGAGACAGAAGCCGAGCTGGGAGAGCACAGGGACGGTCAGTGATCGAAGGATTAAGCCGGCCCACAGACGAAATCAATGGTGCTCGATTCCGCCATCAATTTTTTGACAGCGGGCAGAACGTGAGACTGCTAAAAGTAGGTCCATACAGCCATCCATGGCGCACTTTCCAGCCGGCGCCTCCATGCGCCGGCGTTCGGCCTATCGGCCGAGCCCAGGGACGGAATCGCTGATTGGGTGGTTCGATTCCGCCCCTAATGAGTGAATCTATTTCCCGGAATTAACCGTAGTGGTTTGTAGATACTTGAAAGATGGTGGCCAGGGGCGGAATCGAACCACCGACACGCGGATTTTCAATCCGCTGCTCTACCAACTGAGCTACCTGGCCATAGTGACCATGGGGTTACCAGCGTGATAACCCCCGGCGAAGGGCGGCTATTAGACCGGCGAACGCCTGCCGGGTCAAGGGCTTGACGCCGTTTTGACAGCTCCCTTGAGCCCGGCCTACCCTGACCCCAGAGATACCGCCATGCCCACCCCCGTCACCCCTCTGCCGCACCGCGCCGCGACGGCACCCGCCGCCCCCCGCTCCCTGCCGGAGCGCTTCCAGGCGGTGCGCACCTTGAGCGTGGAGCTCTGCCGCGGCCTCGCACCGGAGGACATGGCGGTGCAGAGCATGCCGGATGCCAGCCCGAGCAAATGGCACCTCGCCCACACGAGCTGGTTCTTCGAGCATTTCCTGCTGGAACCACGGCTACCCGGCTACCGGCCGTTCCACCCGGACTACGGCTACCTCTTCAACTCCTATTACTACACCGTGGGCGAGATGCACCCGCGGCCGTCCCGGGGCCTGCTCACCCGCCCCCTGGCGGCGGACGTGCTCCGCTACCGCGAGCACGTGGACACGAGACTCGGGATCTTGCTGGAGCAACACGGCGATGACCCCGAGCTCGCGGCCCTCGTGACCTTAGGGATCAACCATGAACAGCAGCACCAGGAACTGCTGCTCATGGACATCAAGCACCTCTTCTCTCTGAACCCCCTCGACCCCGTGTGGCGCGAGCTCCCTGCGCCCAAGCCCACCCGCGTGGCGCCGCTGAAATATCTCGCCCGCCAGGGCGGTCAGGTATCCATCGGCCATGACGGGCAAGGCTTCGCCTTCGACAACGAGACCCCGCGCCATCCGCAGATGGTGCCAGCCCATGCCATGGCGACGCGGCCGGTGAGCAACGGCGAGTACCGGGAGTTCATCCGCGCCGGCGGCTACCGGACCCCGGAGCTCTGGCTCTCGGACGGCTGGGCCACGGTGCGACGCGAAGGCTGGGATCGGCCTCTCTATTGGAGCGGAGACTTGGAAACCGAATTCACCCTGGGCGGCCGTAAGGCGATCGAAGCGGATGCGCCCGTGTCCCATGTGAGCTATTACGAGGCGGACGCCTACGCCCGTTGGGCCGGCGCGCGCCTGCCCACCGAAGCCGAATGGGAGAGCCTCGCGTCGGAACAACCCAGCAGGGGCAACTTCCTGGACCAGGGCCGTTTCCATCCGGCGCCCTCGAACGCCGCCGGCCTCACGCAGATGTACGGTGACGTGTGGGAATGGACCGCGAGTCCCTACAGCGCCTACCCAGGCTTCAAGCCGCTCGGCGGTTCCCTCGGCGAATACAACGGCAAGTTCATGGCCAACCAGCTGGTACTGCGCGGCGGATGCTGCGTCACCCCCGAGGACCATGTGCGCGCCAGCTACCGCAACTTCTTCTATCCCCACCAGCGCTGGCAGTTCGCGGGGATCCGGCTCGCGAAGGACGCCTGAGATGAGCCTCTCCCCCGCCCTCTCGGTGATGCTGCGCGACTACGAACCGCGCCAGGACCGCATGCGCCTGGACGTGCTCACAGCCTTGGGCGAGGAACAGAAGACCCTACCCTGCAAGTATTTCTACGACGCACGCGGCTCGGAGCTCTTCGACGCCATCTGCGAGCTGCCGGAGTATTACCTCACCCGCACCGAGCTCGGCATCATGGAGACCCACGTGGGGGAGATGGCGGCGGCGCTCGGCAGCCAGCTCCTGCTGGTGGAGCCGGGAAGCGGCAGCAGCCTGAAGACGCGTTTGTTGCTGCAGCACCTGCAGCGCCCCGTGGCTTACGTGCCCGTGGACATCTCGCGCAGCCATCTCCTGGCCGCAGCGGAGCGCCTGAGCCGGCTCTATCCCGAGCTCGAGGTGCTGCCGGTCTGTGCCGACTTCAACCAGGCTTTCGAGGTGCCGGCCCCCAGCCGGAAGGCGAAACGGAACGCCGTGTATTTCCCCGGTTCGACCCTGGGGAACTTCGCCCCCCCCGAGGCGGTACGACTCCTGGACCATATGCGCCACCTGGCCGGTACCGGCGGCGCGCTGCTCATCGGTGTGGACCTGCAGAAGGACCGCATGGTGTTGCACCGCGCCTACGACGATGCCGCGGGAGTGACCGCCGCTTTCAACCTCAACCTGCTGGGGCGCATCAACCGCGAGCTCGGCGGCAACTTCGACTTGGGCCGGTTCCGGCACCGGGCGCACTACAACGAGACGGAGCAGTGCATCGAGATGCATCTGGTCAGCCTGGAGCGGCAGGTGGTGACGGTGGCCGGGGAACGCTTCGGCTTCCACGCCGGCGAGCACATCCTGAGCGAGCGCTCCTATAAATATACGGTGGAAGGCTTGCGGGCACTCGCCTGCAAGGCCGGCCTCATCATGGACAAGCACTGGCTGGATGACCGCGGCTACTTCTGCGTGGCCTGCCTGCGGCCTAAGACCTGATCGTTCAATTCATTCTGGGGGTTTGTAACCCTCTGGTTTCTCAGCGCCGCCCCCAAAGAAAAACTTCTGCATCTCTTCCTCGAGGAATTTCCGCGCCTTGGGCTCGATCACCGACAGGCGGTACTCGTTGATGAGCATGGTCTGGTGGCGCAGCCACTGCTGCCAGGCCTGCTGGGAGACTTCCTCGTAGATGCGCTGGCCCAGGGGCCCGGGATAGGGCGGCCGCTCCAGGCCCGGCAGCTCCTCAGCCAACAAGACGCATTTGACCGTGCGCGCCATCGTCATCCTCCCCTGGTCCTTCCGCCAAAGTCCGCAACAGGTCCTTCACCGGCGCCGCGAGCCCGAGACGCGCCGGCTTGTCCAGGCGGTACCAGCGCTCCTCCCCCTCCGCCGCCCGCGCCGCCGTCTTCGGCAGCCTGAGTTCCACGGGCTCGATGTCCAGATGGAAGTGGCTGAAGCTGTGCCGCCGCACGGGGCGCACTATACAGGCGGCGGGTGCCGCGCCGAAGCGCTCCCGGCACCAGTCGCGCGGATCGGCCTCCACCGCGACCTCCGGGAAGCTCCAGAGCCCGCCCCAGAGCCCCACGGGCGGGCGTTGCTGCAGCAGCACCGCTTGCCCATCCCGCACCAGGAGCATGCGGGTGCATTTCACCGGCAAGACCTTCCGGGGACGCGCCTCGGGGTAACGGGTCTCGCGGCCCGCGGCATGGGCCCGGCATCCTTCCGCCACGGGGCAGGCGGCGCAACGGGGGTTGCTGCGGGTGCAGAGCGTGGCACCGAGATCCATGATGGCCTGGGTGTATTCCGCCACCCGGCGCCGGGGCGTGTAGGCTTCCGCCAGCGCCCAGAGCTTCGCCTCGACCTGCTTGTCACCGGGCCAACCAGCGATGGCGCCGTGGCGCGTGAGCACCCGCTTCACGTTGCCGTCCAGGATCGGATGCCGCTGCTCGCGGGAGAGCGCCAGAATGGCGCCGGCGGTGGAGCGGCCGATGCCGGGCAACTCCGCCACGTCCTCGAAGTCCTCGGGGAAGCGGCCGCCGTGTTCGGCGCAGATGAGCTGCGCGGCCTTGTGCAGGTTGCGCGCCCGGGCGTAGTAACCGAGGCCCGTCCAGAGGTGCAGCACCTCATCGAGCGGCGCGGCCGCGAGGCGTTTCACGTCCGGGAAGCGGCGCATGAATCGGCCGTAATAGGGGATGACCGTGGCCACCTGGGTCTGCTGCAGCATGATCTCCGAGACCCACACCCGGTAAGGGGTGGTGCGCTTCTGCCAGGGCAGGTCATGGCGGCCGTGGCACGCGAACCAGGCGAGCAGGCGCCGCCCGAAATCCGGATCAGCCGCTGTTCTTCTTCTCTTGGGCATCCTTCGACTCGCTCTCCAGGGGCGGCAAATGGGCGCGCTCACGCGCCAGCTTCTCGACGCCGACCATGCCGTGCCGGCCTTCGATGCGCAGGCCGCGCTCCACGAGCGCGGTGCCGATGAACCACGGCACCCAGAAATCCGGCACCGCGGTCATCTCCCAATGGAGGCGGGTGCCATCCGCTTCGGGCTCCAGGTGCCAATGGGTCTTGCCCATCTTGAGGTTGCTCTGCTCGGGCACCACCTCGGCGAAGAGGTCCTCGGCGTCGGGCTTGCTATAGCGCTGCAGCTCGATCACGTGCCGGCAGAAGAACAGGGCGCAGACCCGGCTGTCGGTGTACACCAGGGTATCGCCTCCGTCGAGCCGTTGCACCACCCGGCTCTTCTGCACCGCGCTCGAGACACGCGTCAGGTGGTCGTAATCGGTCAGCACCGCATATACCGCGGCCGGCGGCGCGGCGAGGAATGCGTCCGCGCTCACGCTGTAGGCGTCCCCCTCGCGGGTCACCACCAGTGAACGGACATCGGCGGCGCCCGCGGAAGCGGCGACACCGAGACATAATGCGGCTACCCAGCTGCGCATCTGCGCTCCCGGCAGGCAGGCCCGGGGCGGACCCTACCCTTCAAGGGACCCGGCCGCGACGGGGCTTATTCCCGCGGCCCGCAGCGGTCACTTCCGGCCGAACTCCGGCTGCACGTCGAGATCGAAGAGCGTGCCGGTGACCTTCAAGGGTACGCTCGCGCCCTTCAGGCCGGCGAGGTCGATGCCCGGGGCGGAGCGCGGCGTGCCGAGCACCTTGCCGGTGAGACTGTAGTCCAGGGCGAGCCCTACGAGATCCAGGCGGCCCGCGCCCCTCAGCACCAGGTTCGGCAGCGAGGCGGAGAAGTTGCGGTTGGTGAGCAGGCCGCGGCTCATGGTGGCGCTGCCGCGCAGCTCGCCGAAGGCCGTGCGCCGGATGGCCGCGGGCGGGGCCGGCTGGTGATGCACGTCTGCATAGGCACGCACCACCGCATCCCACACGTTCACGCCGCCCAGGCTGCCGTTCTTGATGGCGAAGCTCAGGCGACCGGTGACGGTGTGCCGCAGCTCGCCCACGGTGCGGCCGAGGGCATGGATAGCGCCGTCGAGATCCAGTGTGCCGGCGATGCGGTCGGAGCCGGCGAGGTCCTGGGAGAGCCCGGCGAGCTGCACACCCTCGAGCTTCAGGTTCTCGGACACCTCCGGGGAATCCGTGGCGGCATCGATCTGGATGTCGCCGCTCAAGGTCCCGTTGTAGAGCGCGGCGCTCAGGGGATCGAAGTGCACTTGGCCGCCCTGGGCGCTGATGCCCATCTCGAGGTCCGCGGCCTTGGCGTTCAGCAACGTGAACTGGCCCACGTGCAGGTGGCCGCTCAGGTCCAAGCTGCGCAGGGTACGCAGCGGGATGCCGATCTTGTCCACGTCCACCGCCTCGCGCGGCCGGTCGGGTGTGCCGGGCTGCTGGGGCGGGAGATAGCGGTCCGCGTCGAGCTTGTCGGCCGTGAGCTCGAACCCCAGGGCATCGGTCTTGAAATCCTTGATCTCGGCGGTACCGGTGAGATGGGTGTCGTCGAGCACGATGTCCAAGCCGTTGAGCGCGGCGGAACCGGGATTGGTGACGAAGGTGAACGCCACGGTGGCGCTGCCGAGCGCCGCCGGATCGCGGGTGTTGGTGAACAGGGTGCGGCCGAGCGCCTTCAGCACGTCGCGCGGCGTGAAGCGGTCGATCTTCAGCGTGCCGGTGTAGCTCGGCGCCTTGGAGATGTCCTTGCCCTGAACGTCCATCTTGAGCTGCAGCCCGTAGAGCGACGCCGCCAGGCCGTTGACGGCCATGGTGCTGCTGTCCAGGTTCAGGGCCTGGTGCTGCCATTGGAAGACCGCATCCACCGTGCCGCCCGGCACGGCATCACCCTTCGCCTGCAGCTCCAGCTTCGCGCCGTCGGTGCTGTAGATCTTGTGGGCGAAATCAGCCGTGCCGGTGCCGTCGAAATCCACATGACCCTGCACCGCCGGATTGGTGCCGGTGAAATCGAATCCCGATTTCATGGTCACGGGCTGGGCCGGCGCGAAAGCACCGAGGGTCAGCGTGAAATCCGTGATGTTGTATTGCTGGTGCTTCTCAGCGTTGGTCCAGCGCACCTGGCTGTCGCTGACGCTCAAGCCTTCCATCGTGAGCCCGGCACCGGCGGAACCCCCCTCACTGCCGGCACCGGCGGTGCTGCGCGCCATCCGCTCGCTGATGTCGTGCCAGTTGCTGTGGCCGTTGGCATCGAGCTCGAGGTCGAGGGTGAGCCCGTCGAGCTTCACCTCGCCCACCTCCACCCGGCGGTGCAGCAGTGGCCAAAAGTGCACGTGCACGTCGGTCTCGTTGATGGCCGCAAAGGGTGCGCCGCCGAAACCCGGCGCGTTGGACAGTTCCATCGGCCCGATCTGAAGTCCGAGCCAGGGGAAGATCGAGAGCTTGATATCGCCCTGGATCACGAGCTCGCGGCCGGTCCTCTCCTTCACGGCGGCGGCGATGTCGTCCTTGAAGCGGTTCGGGTTGATGAGGAAAGGCAAGGTGAGCGCCAGCACGATTACCAGGAGCACGAATATCCCAACGACGATGCCGGTGATTTTCAGTGCTTTTTTCATGCCCGGGCTGCCCATGGGTTCGCCGCGCGCGACCGCGCGTACACAGGCGCGGCCCCGGAAGGGCCGCCGCTGTCCCATGTTAGCAGTTTGCCCCCACGGGTCCTAGCAAACCGGGGCGGGTCCTACCCGGTTTCCAAATGTATCAACCCCGCTACAGAACCGGCGAAACGCGTGCGTCGCTGTGCTTCATCTGAAGCTTCAGTCCCGCAGGCGATGCAACAAGGGGAGCAGTTCCCGGTGCAGATCAGTCTTCGGAAGATAAGCGTCGGCGCCCGCCAACAATGCCAGCTCCCGGTATTCCGGACCGCTGTTGAACGACATGATGACCACCTTGGGGGCCGGGGACTGGGCCTTCAGCTTGCGGGCCACTATGGATCCGTCCATCCCGGGCATGTTGAAATCCACCAACACGAGGTCGGGCCGCTCCGCTTCCGCTAGCTGCAGCGCCTCCGTGCCGTCATGGGCCTGACCCACCACCTCGATCCCGCTAAGGCCGCCCAGGAGCGTGACCACCGCTGTGCAGAAAGCGGCATGATCATCCACCACGATCACCCGCATTTTTTTTGCTTCTTCTTGCATCGCCCTCACCCCTTGAGCGGCGGCCGCGTTCGTCTCGGCCGCCGTACCAACCCCCTGCCGTGCCCCGACTCCTCCTTCGGGACACGCTCTGTATATGGCGCCACTGTGCGTCATCGGGGGAGTCGCAGGCATTGGGGAAACCCTGATTCGGCCTCAGGGTTTCCCTGATATGGCGAGCAAAGGCGGACCCGCTGCATGCAGCGGGCGGGCGCGCAAGGCTCGTCGCATGCGACGAGCGCCTATACAGGGATGTATAGGCTGGACAAGGCGCCAAGGAGGGTTCGGTGAAGATAGAGCGGGTGATAGTGCGTATCGCCCCGCGACGCACGGGCGGATAGGGATATCCATCCTGGACCACAAGCGGAGCTGGATGCGTAGCGTAGTGGGTTCAGTGAACTCTTAATTGGGAAATTTTGACCAGATATCGGATCGGAGCCGCCCTACGCCGTTATCAGGCCTTTCTTCAGCGCGTAGCGGATGAGCCCGGCGACATCATGAATGTCGAGCCGCTCCATTAGCTGGGCGCGATGCGTCTCCACCGTCTTCACGGAAAGATGCAGGGTGTCGGCGATGTCGCGGGTCGACTTGCCCTCGGCGATGAGCTGCAGGATCTCCCGCTGTCGCGGCGTTAGCACGTCGATGCCCGTTGGACCACCGCGCAGGAAGTTGTCGACCACCTGGCGCGAGATGGCGGGGCTCAGGTAGAACTGACCCATGGATACGGATTTCAAAGCCATCTCCAGCTCCGTGGTCGCCGCATCCTTCAGGAGGTAACCGGAGGCGCCGGCCTTGAGCGCCTGCGCCACGTACTCCTCGTTGGCGTGCATGGAGAGGATGATGATCTTGGTCTGGGGATGGATGCCGTGGATGCGCTCCGCTGCCTCGAGTCCGTTCAGGCCCGGCATGGCGATGTCCATGAGCACGAGGTCGGGCGCGAGATCACGCACCATGCGCAGCGCCTGGCGGCCGTCGGGGGCCTCGCCTACGATCTCCATGTCGGGCAGACGCGCGATCAGCGCGGTGAGCCCGGCACGCACCAGGTTGTGATCGTCCGCGACCAATATCTTCATGGCGCCACCCTTTTTGAGTCGACTTCCATCCTGCCACTCTCCGCGACAACCCGGTCTTGTTGACGTTCCATCTCGGGGCTGGGACCTTGCTTGCTTGCTTGCTTGCTTGCTTGCTTGCTTGCTTGCTTGCCAGGGTGAAGGATAGACCAAACCCTCAAACCAGGGACAGCCCAGGGTAACCGACATATGTGTATATACCCGATCACGCACCAAGGGCGCGAAGCGTAGCTTCGAGTGGGCGGGCAGGGTTCGCCGCATGCGGCGAGCGCCTATACAGGGATGTATAGGCTGGACAAGGCACCAGGGAGGGTTCGGTGAAGTATGGAGCGGGTGATGGGGCGCGCCGTATACGGCGCGCGACCGGCCATGTATGGCCGGGCTGGTCACGACACCAGGGACGGGTCAGTGTGTCTGAGCATAGGGATATTGGAGCGGGTGATGGGAATCGAACCCACGTTAGCAGCTTGGGAAGCTGCAGTTCTACCATTGAACTACACCCGCGGGAGCACCCATTCTAGCGGGGGGGCGGGGACTGTCAAACGGGGCGGACCCCCGGCGGCTGGCTGCGGTAAAATCGTGGTTTAAACCCCGCTCGCCCCCATGCAGCTACTCATCAACGGCAAATCCACCGACCTGCCCGCGGACCTGACCGCCCGGCAGCTGGTGGAGCGCCTCGAACTCGCCGGCAAGCGCATCGCGCTCGAGGTGAACGGCGAGATCCTGCCGCGCAGCGGCTACGCCGAACACCGCCTGCACGACGGCGACAAAGTGGAGATCATCCACGCTGTGGGGGGTGGCTAAACGATACGCTGCGCGTATCGTTTAGCCACCCGCGAGATCACGGTGAACCGTAAGCGAAGCACGGCTTCGCTTACAGTGAACGACGGCACAGGATGTGCCGCAGATGCCGGCACCAGGGATGGGCTCGAAACGAAGTTTCGAGCGGCCGTATACGGAAGTACGCCCTGGTGACGCCACAGGGATGTTTCAACTAGCCAACGCCAAGAGAACACTCATGAACACCGCCCTCAAACCGACTACAGCACAACCCGACACCTTCACCGTGGCCGGCAAGCGCTACCGTTCGCGCCTGCTCATCGGCACCGGCAAGTACAAGGACATGGAGGAGACCCGCCGTGCCGTGGAGGCGAGCGGCGCGGAGATCGTCACCGTGGCCATCCGCCGCACCAACCTGGGCCAGAAGAAGGACGAGCCCAACCTGCTGGACGTGCTGCCGCTCGCGAAATACACCATCCTCCCCAACACCGCCGGCTGCTACAACGCCGAGGACGCGGTGCGCACCTGTCGCCTGGCGCGGGAGCTGCTCGACGGCCATAAGCTGGTGAAGCTCGAAGTGCTGGGCGACGAGAAGACCCTCTACCCCGACGTCAGCGAGACCCTCAAGGCCGCCGAGACCCTCGTCAAGGAAGGCTTCGAGGTGATGGTCTACACCACCGACGACCCCTTGGTGGCGAAGAGACTGGAGAATCTGGGTTGCGTGGCGGTGATGCCGCTCGGCGCGCCCATCGGCTCCGGCCTCGGCATCCGCAACCCCTACAACATCGTGACCATCGTCGAGCAGGCACGGGTGCCGATCCTGGTGGACGCGGGTGTGGGCACCGCCTCCGATGCGGCCATCGCCATGGAACTCGGCTGCGACGGCGTGCTCATGAACACCGCCGTGGCGCTCGCCAAGGACCCGGTGCTCATGGCGAGCGCCATGAAGAAAGCCATCGAGGCGGGCCGCGAAGCCTACCTCTCCGGCCGCATACCCCGGAAGCGCTTCGCCTCCGCCTCCTCACCCCTGGACGGCCTGTTCTTCTGAATAGATAGAAGATGATCGAAGAATCCGTCCCGCGCCGCATCCGGAGCTTCGTCTTAAGACAGGGTCGGATGACCGTCGCGCAACACCGCGCCCTGGAAGAACTGCTGCCCAAGTACGGCGTGCCGGAAGGCATGCTGGACCTCGCCGCCCTCTTCGGCCGCGACGCTCGCCGCACCCTCGAGATCGGCTTCGGCAGCGGCGACACGCTGCTGGAACTGGCGCAGCGCCATCCGGACGAGGATTTCCTGGGTATCGAAGTGCATCGACCCGGCGTCGGCCGCCTGCTGCTCAACCTGGAGACCGCCGGTGTCCGCAACGTGCGTCTCGCCTGCGAGGACGCGGTGCAGCTGCTCACCGGCCGCCTGCCTGCAGAATCGCTGGACGCGGTGCTCATCTATTTCCCCGATCCCTGGCCCAAGAAGCGCCATCACAAGCGCCGGCTGCTGCAGCCGGAGTTCGCGGTACTCGTGGCGGAGAAGCTCAAGACCGGCGGCCGCCTGCACTTCGCCACCGACTGGGAAGACTATGCCCGGCAGGCCCTGGAGGTCTTGAGCAGCACGCCCGGCTTGCACAACGCTGCCGCGGCGGGCAGCTACACACCCCGGCCCGCGGAGCGTCCACCTACCCGCTTCGAACGCCGGGGACTCAAGCTCGGGCATGCGGTATTCGACCTCGTGTTCCTCAAGGCCTGAAGCCTATTGCGGGGGGACCGGCCATCTTCTAGGCTGTGGAGCCCAAGCTGACATAAGCCGGAACCATGGCCCTGGTTGAGACGCGGACAAGCCGCATCGGCGGGATCGCCGGCTGGACCGGCCGGCGCACCCTGTCCGTGGGCGCCTACGTCCTCAACCTCACCAACTTCATCCTGCGCGCCTTCCGCGACTGGGCGCGGCGCGGCCGGGTGTTCAACCGCGCCACGCTGCAGACCCTCTACGGCCAGATCATCTTCACCGGCGTGGACGCACTGCCGCTGATCACCTTCCTGGGGCTCGCCGTGGGGCTCTCCATCACCTCCCAGATGCTGAAGCTCGCCACCGCGCTCGGCAGCGAGAGCGACGTGGCGACGCTGCTCACCAACATCGTGGGCTCGGAGCTCTCCTCCATCCTCACGGCGATCGTACTCATCGGCCGCTCCGGCTCGGCCATCGCGGTGGACTTGGGGTCCATGAAGCTGCGCAGCGAAGTGGAGGGCCTGGAGCTCCTCGGCATCAACGTCAACGAGTTCTTCGTCACGCCGCGCATCATCGGCGCGGCGGTCGCCCAATTCGCGCTGGCGGTGTACTTCGCCATCATCGCGCTCTTCGGCGGCGTGTTCATCACCAACCTCATCTCCGTGGGCGGCAGCAACCACCAGTTGCGCAAGCTCGCCGAGGCCATCAACCCCGAACTCGTGATCGTGTTCGCCATCAAGAACCTCCTGTTCGGCATCATCATCGCCGGCACCGCCTGCTACCACGGCCTCAAGGTGCGGCATTCGCCCACCGAGTTGCCGCAGCAGACGCAGCGCGCCATCGTCACGAGCCTGGTGCTGGTGTTCGCCACCGACGGCCTCCTGGCGGTGATCTCATGAATGCCGCCGTGCTGCTGGAGGCTGAGGACCTGAAGCCCAGGCACGCGAACGGCCGCGCCTTCGCCCACGGCCTCTCCTGCCGTTATGCTCCCGGGCGCATCGTCTGCGTGGTGGGGCCGAACGGCGGCGGCAAGACCGCGTACCTGCGCACCCTGGCGGCGGTGGACCCGGCGGCGGCCGGAGGCCTCCGACTGCTGGGGCAGGATGCCCTAAGCCTCGACGACGACGCACGCCGCGCCCTGCGTCTCAAGGTGGCCTTCGTGAGCGAGGGCGCGCCGCTCTTGTCGGTGGTCACCGGCCTCACCAACGTGACCCTGCCGGCCATGTACCACCGCCTGGGCAACGCCGAGCAGGTCCGGCTCAAAGCCGAGGAGATCCTAGCCTTCCTCGATTATCCCGGGCGGCAGGACCTGCTGCCCGCCTATCTCAACCAGCACGAGCGGCTCTTGCTCGCCATCGCCCGCTGCCTCATGCTGTCACCGGGGTTGATGTTCCTGGACGAGCCCTTCCACATGACCGACAACGCCTGCCGCGAGCGGGAGTCGCGCATCTACAAGAAGCTCGCCGCGGAACGTGGGCTGACGCTGCTGCTCGCCACACACAACCTCGGGTTCGTGAAGCGGCAGGCGGACGAGATCGTGTTCGTGCACCCGGACGGGGTGTGGAGTTTCGATGGCTGGAAGGAGTTCGCGGCCGCATCACGCAAGCCGGTGCGCGACTTCCTCGACACGGCGGCATAGGGGTAGGCACGGTGGCCGAGAAAGACTCAGTCCATTACATACACCGCCTCAACTACACGGCGCGCGAGCGGCTGGTAGGCGTGTTCGTGCTGGTGGCCTTCCTGCTGCTGGTGCTGACCGTGGCCTTCAACCGCCAGACCGAGCGCTTCTTCGCGCCCAAGTTCACGCTGCACGCCTACATCACCGATGCCACCGGCGTCAGCACCGACACGCCGGTGATGGTCTACGGTCTCGACGTGGGCAAGGTCACCCAGCTCAGCCTCTCGCCTGACAACCGCATCACGGTGACCATGCAGATCCTGGAGCGCTTCCACCGCCTGATCCGCACCGACTCCACGGCGGAGATCAGCAAGCTCTCGGTGATCGGCAACGCCGCCATCAGCATCAAGCCGGGCTCCCCGGATAAGCCCATGATCGCCAACGACGCCGAGGTGCCGCTGCAGCAGCCCCTGTCCGTGGATCAGATGATGAGCCAGATCTCGCCGGTGCTGGTGGACGTGAAATCGACGTTGGCGCAGGTCAACGCCCTCAGCCATGCCATCGATCCCAAGGACCTGAATGCGCTGGTGAAGAACCTGGCGACGGTGAGCGAGAACCTCAAGACCATCACCGGCCAGTTCGCCGACTCCCACGCGGTGGACTCCCTGGCGGCCACCCTGAAGGAGACCCAGGCGCGGCTCGCCGAGATCCAACCGCTCATCAAGAACGCCAATGCCGCCTCCGCCGACATACCCGGGCTCGTGGCCCAGAGCCGCAAGCTCGTGACCCAGCTCAACACCACCATGGGCACGGTGAACTACCAACTGCAGGCGTTGCCGGACATGGTGGCGCGCACCCGCGAGATCCTGGACGAGACCGACGCCACCCTGCAGGCGGTGCAGAACACCTGGCCTATCTCCTCGGCGGTGGCGAAGAAGCCGACCACGACCGTCACTCCGGTCCAACCTCCGCCCTGATTGCGCATGACACTACGCCCGCTCGCCCTGCTCTCGCTCGCCGCATCGCTCGCCGCCTGCGGCAGCGCGCCGCCACCCGTGCCGGCCACGGAGACCAACACCCGCAACTTCATGGCCGAGGCCATGGCGGCCTACAACGACAACCGCTACGCCGAAGCCCGTGGCTTCTTCGGCCGCGCCTATATGCAGTACCGCAGCGTGGACGACCTCAAGGGTCAGGCGGATGCACTGGTGGATCTGGCCGACTCTGCCCTTTTGCAAGGCGACATCGGCGCGGCCCGCGGCAACCTGGCCGATGCCCGCGCGCTGGCGGACAGTCATCCGGATCTCGCCGCGATGAAACCCAGGCTCACGCTCATGGACGCCTACGCGGATCTGCAATCGGCAGACCCCGCCTCCGCCGCCCGGAAGCTCGACGCGCTACTGGCCGCACCCGGCTTGCCGGCGGAGCTGCAACGCGCCGCCCTCCTCGCCCGGACCCAGGCGGCCTTCGACGCCAAGGCATCGGACGCCCGCCAATGGCTCGCGAAGCTCGGCAAGCCCTCTCAGGACCCGCTCGATGCCGCGCGCCTGGAGCGTCTCGAGGCCCTCGCCGAGCCGGATGCGGCCAAAGCCGCCGGGCTCTATGCCGATGCCTTGGGTCGCTACCAATCCGCTTACTATCGGCCCGGCATCGCCGCGGTGCACGAGGACTGGGGCGCGCGGCTGCTGGCGCAGCAGGACTGGGCCGACGCCCGGGATCACCTGCAGCGGGCCCTGCACGTGCGCCTGTGGATGTACGATGCCAGCCACTCGGCACGCATCCTCGGCGAGCTCGCCACGGCGGACCAGGCCTTGGGAGACGCGGCGGCGGCGAAGCAGGATACGGAGTGGGCGGAGTATCTGAAGAACGGCGGGGACCCGAGTAGGACGCCGAATCCTGCGGCCACTCCTTAAATCAACTAGTTCTTACCCTTCCCTGGTGCAGTGACCAGCCCGAAGCGGTGCTGCGGGCCCTTGCTACGCAGCTCAACTCGTGAAGAACCCGGCTTTCAAGCCGTCCATGACGAATTGCACGGCGAGGGCCGCCAAGATCACGCCGAACAGGCGATCCATGACGTTGGCGCCGGTCTCGCCCAGGAGCCGCATCAGCCCGCCCGCCATGAGCAGGCACAGGAGCACCAGGAGCAGCACCACCAGGAGCACACCGATCAGCGCCATGAAGAACAGCGGCTGGCCGCGGGTCTCGCCCACCATCAAGAGCACGGTGGTGAGCGCGCCGGGCCCGGCGATGAGCGGGAAGGCCAGCGGGAACACCGAGATGTCCTCCTTGTGGCGCGCCTCCTCCTGCTCGCTGCCGGTGGCGGAACGGCCGCCCGACTGGCGCGCGAACACCATGTCGATGGCTATCAGGAACAGGAGCACGCCGCCCGCGATCTTGAAGGCCGGCAGGGTGATGCCGAGGGTGTTGAGCAGCCAGTCGCCGATGAACGCGAACATGAGCAGGATCGCCGCCGCCAGCAGTGTGCCCTTGAACGCCATGCGCCGGCGATGCAGGGCGCCGCCGCCGCGGGTGAGCGCCCCGAAGACGGGGGTGACGCCCACCGGGTCTACGACCACCAGCAGCACGATGAACATGTTGAGCATCTTTTCCAGCATGGTCACGGCCCTGAAACACGAAGGTTTACACCGGGCTACGCAGGCTTTGTGGACCCGACCTCAGCGTGGAACCCGCATTAGGTCATTTCCCGCT
>DASYZF010000057.1:0-5430 GCA_035946515.1 Gammaproteobacteria bacterium
TGTTCACAGCGGCGAACGTGTACTTCGGCCTCAAGGCCGGCCTCACCTTCTCCACCTCCATCCCGGCTGTGGTCCTCTCCATGGCGCTCCTGCGCTGGCTGGGCAACACCACCGCCCAGGAGAACAACATCGTGCAGACGGTGGCCTCCACGGCCGGCACGCTCTCCTCCATCATCTTCGTGCTGCCCGGTTTCATCATGATCGGCTGGTGGACCGGCTTCCCCTATTGGGAGTCGGTAGCCATCTGCGCCACCGGCGGCATCCTGGGCGTGATGTACTCCATCCCCTTACGCCGGGCCCTCGTGACCGAATCCGACCTGCCCTATCCCGAAGGCACCGCCTGCGCCGAGGTCATCAAGGTGGGCGCCAGTTCCGCCAAGGGCGACGAGTCCGTGGAATCCGGCGGCAAGGGCCTGAAAGCCGTGCTCATGGGCTCGCTGGTCTCGGCGGTGTTCCTGGTGTTCGTGCAGTCACGCCTCTTCCTGGGCGACGTCACCAAGAGCTTCCGCCTCGGCTCCGACGACAACGCGCCGGTGTCGGGCTTCGATTTCCAGCTCTCGCTGGCGCTGTTCGGCATCGGCCACCTCGTGGGCATCACCGTGGGCCTCGCCATGTTCGTGGGAGCCTGCATCGGCTGGGTCTGGGGCGTACCCCATTACTCGGTACTGCATCCCGACGCGGGCGCCGCCGCCGCGGACCTCGCCGGCGCCACCTGGAGCCACTACGTACGCTTCGTGGGCGCCGGCACCATCGCCATCTCCGCCATCTGGACCCTCTTCAAGCTGGTGAAGCCGGTGATCGGCGGCCTCAAGAGCGCCATGGCCTCCTCCAAGGCCCGTAAGGCCGGCAAGGGCGACACCCTGTCGCGCATGGAACACGACATCCCGGTGGACCAGGTGGGCATCGTGTCCCTGCTCTGCATCCTGCCCATCTGCTGGCTGCTGTGGAACTTCGCCACCGGCGCGGGCCTCGGCGAGCACGCGCTCCTGCTCACCATCGGCGGCATCATCATCGTGGTGCTGGTGGGCTTCTTCGTGTCTACGGTCTGCGGCTACATGGCGGGGCTGATCGGCGCGTCCAATAGCCCGCTCTCGGGCATCGGCATCCTAGTGGTGGCCATCACTGCCATGTTCCTGGTGGTAACCGTGAAATCCTCGCTGCCGCCGGAGATGGGCAAGGCGCTCGTGGCCTACGCCCTGTTCGTGACGGCGGTGGTGTTCAACGTGGCAGCCATCGCCAACAACAACCTGCAGGATCTCAAGACCGGCCAGCTGGTGGACGCGACCCCGGCCAAGCAGCAGTGGGCTCTGGTGATCGGCGTGATCGCCAGCGCCCTGGTCATCTCTCCGGTGCTGGATCTCGTGAACAAGGCCTACGGATTCGTGGGCGCCCCGGGCGCCGGTGCCCATGCGCTGCCGGCACCCCAGGCGGGACTGATCTCGGCCCTGGGCTCGGCGGTGATCCAGAACGACACGGCGAAGTGGGAGCTCATGGGTGTGGGTGCCGCCATCGGCATCGTCATCATCGCCATAGACTACGCACTGTCTAAAGGCACCAAGTCTCTGCGACTGCCGCCGCTCGCCGTGGGCCTCGGCATCTACCTGCCCACCGTGTCCACCCTCATGGTGACAGTGGGTTCCCTGGTGGGCTGGTGGTTCGACAAGCGCGCCGACCGACAGCCCAAGGCGAAGGCGGAGGGGCTGAAGCAGCTGGGCGTGCTCTTGGCCTCGGGCCTGATCGTGGGCGAGAGCGTGCTGGCGGTGGTCTTCACTGCCTGGGTGGCGTTCAGCGGGAACCCCTTCCCCATCGGCATCATGGGCGACAGCTTCTACACCCCCAGCATGTGGTTGGGCGGTCTCGGTTTCGCCGCCGTGATCTATTTGACCTATCGCTGGGTGGAGAAGCTGGGCCTCGCGCCGGCAGACAAGCGCTGAGGGCTTACTGCCAGGTGCAGGCCTGGCCCTTGTTCTGGTCGTCGAGCCAGGTCTTGAGGGGCGCGAAGTAGTCCAGGATGGCGGAAGCATCCGCCTGACGCTCGCCGGTGAGGGCCTGCATGGCGTCCTGCCAGGGCTTGCTCGCCCCCAGGGCCAGCATCTCCGTGAGTTTCTTGCCCGCGTCGCGGCTACCGTAGAAGCTGCAGGTGTAGAGCGGCCCCTCGTGGCCTGCTGCCTGGCATAGCGCCCGGTAGAACTGGAACTGGTAGATGTCCGCCAGGAAGTAGCGCATGTAGGGCACGTTGGCAGCGATGTGGCTCTTGGCGGCCGGATCGAAGTCCTTCTCGTCGCGCGGCACCGGTGCCGACACGCCCTGGTAGTCGCGACGCAACTGCCACCAGGCGGCATTGTAGTCGTCCGAATTCACCTCGCCGCTGAACACCTTCCAGCGCCATTCGTCGATGAGCTTGCCGAAGGGCAGGAACGCCACCTTCTCCAGCGCCATGCGCATCTGCCGGTTGATGATGGCCTCGCGGGTCTCGTCGCCCGTGGGCGCGAGCCCCACCTGGTGCAGGTACGCCGGCGTGATGGCGAGACGCACGGTGTCGCCGATGGCCTCCTGGAAGCCGTCGTCGGCACCACCCTGGAAGAGATAAGGTTGGTCGCGGTAGGCCTGGTAGTAGTGGATGTGACCCAGCTCGTGATAGGCGGCGTAGAGGTCGCTGGCCGTGGGCCGCAGGCAGGCGCGCAGGCGCAGATCGTCCGCCCCGTCCATGTCCCAGGCGGTGGAATGGCAGGTGACCTGCCGGTCGCGGGGCCGGATGAACTGGGAGCGGGACCAGAACGTGGCGGGGACGGGCTGCAGGCCCATGGACTCGTAGAAAGCCTCGGCAGAACCCGGCGCGAGCGAGCCGTCGGGCATGATACCCACCATCTGCCGTGCCATCTCGAGCTGGGCCTCGTGGATGGCGTCCGCTTCGACCGGGATATCGTTCTTCGGCGCCTGGGCCAGGAGCTTGGCTTCCAGCACGTCGTAGTCGCGCTGCAGCACCGCGTCCACGTCCGGACCCTTCACGTCCGGGTAGGGCTGCACCAGCGGATAGATGTTGGTCCACTCCTGGGCCCACATGTTGCCGAGCAGGTGCGCCGGGATGGTCCCATCCCGGCCCATGCGGTTCTTGCCGTAGACCGCGGCGAGGCGGTCATACACGTAGCAGTGCAGCGCCCGGTAGAGCGGCTTCACCTGGCTCCAGAGACGGTCGGTATCCTTGGCGAAGTCCTGGGCCGGCATGTCGTAGCCCGATTGCCAGACCTGCGCTACGTCCTTGTAGCCGAAGTCGCGCGCACCCTGGTTCGCCAGCGTCACGAAGCGCGCGTAATCGTCGCGCATCGGCTTCACGCTGTCGTGCCAGCCCTGCCAGGCGTCCAACAGCGTGGCGTAACCCTTCGGGTTGTAGTTGGCCTTGTCCCCGAGCACGTCCTGCAGTTCATCCAGGTCGCGGCAGGAATCCTTGCCCTTAGGGCAATACCGGGCCGCGGCGTACATGGACTGCATCTCGGCAGCGGTGCGCGTCATCTCCAGGCGCTTGTCCGGATCGCTGGGCGGCAGGAAGGGCGCCGAGAAGCGCAGCAGCTTCAGCTGGCGCGCGGTGTCCGGATCCATGTCCACGCCGTCGAAGCGCTTCGCCTGGTCGATGGCCTGGCCTAGGTAGGTGAGCGCGCGGTCGTCGGCGTGGGCCTCGAGGTCGTCGGTGTCGCCGTTGACGTAGGTACTGTTCACCCACTGGGCTTCGCTGTCCTCCAGGCTCACCTGCTTAAGGTGCGCGTCCACCTCGGCGACGAAACGCTTGGCGTCGTCGGCAGTGGGCTTGGCGACGGTGGAAGCAGCCTTCTGGCCGCAGGCGCTGAGCGCCGCGGCCGCGAGCAGCAGGCCGAAGACCAGGGAACGCTTCATTCGGCCCCGCCTATGAGCTTGCGGATGGGCGGGGTGAACACCAGGAACACCAGCCCTGCACCGACACCGAGGTAGACGATCTGCATGAACACGTCGGGCATCTGGCTGAGCTGGCTCGGATCCAGCTTGCCGCCCATGAGGCCCGCGAACACGTTACCGAGGGACAGGCCCATGAAGAAGGTGCCCATCATCTGGCTCACGTAGCGCGGCGGGGCGAGCTTGGTGACGGCGGAGAGACCCACCGGACTCAGGCACAGCTCGCCGACGGTGTGGAAGAAGTAGGTGACGACCAGCCAGTAGGGCGTGGCCAGGGCGCCGTGGGCCACCACGCGGGCCGCGCCCACCATCACCAGGAAGCCCGCCGCCATCAGGATCAGTCCGAAGGCGAACTTCATCGGGGTTGAGGGGTTGAGGTTCTTGGCCGCCAGCCGAATCCACAGATATCCCACGAAGGGCGAAAGCGTGATGATGAAGAAGGGTTGCACGCTCTGGAACCAGCCGGCCGGGAACACATAGCCCAGCACGTCACGATCCGTGTAGCGCTCGCCGAATATGTTGAGGGAGGAGCCCGCCTGCTCGAAGCCGGTCCAGAACAGAGCGGCGCCGGCGAACAGCAGGAAGATCACCACCACCCGTTTCTTCTCCACGGTGGTGAGACCGCCGAAGATCAGGATGTAGGCGAAGAACAGCACCGCGGCGGTGAAGATGCCCCAGCCGGTATAGTCGGCGGCGGTGTTCACGTCGAAGCTGAGCCAGCCGCGCCACAGGGCCGCCCCCAAGAAAGCCAGCAATCCCATGGAGACCGCCACGGCGGTCCAGCCACGTCGTTGGATGCGCGAGTCGCGGGCCGCGTCCCCGCTGCGGCTGGGCTGGGAGCCGGCACCGGCCAGCCAGTGCTTGGTGGACCGGAACCAGAACGCACCGCACAGCATCACGCAGCCGCAGAGGAGATAGCCCCAGTGCCAGTTGTAGGTCTCCGCCACGTAGCTCACGGGCAGGGGCGCCACGAAGGCGCCCAGGTTGATGCCGGAATAGAAGATGGAGAAGCCCGCGTCGCGGCGCACGCCGCCCTCGGGGTAGAGCTGGCCAACGATGACGCTGACGTTGGGCTTGAGGAGGCCGGTGCCGAGCACGATGAGCACGAGGCCCAGCACCGCGAAAGGCAGCCCACCCAAGGGCACAGCCAGGGAGAACTGGCCGGCAGCGATGAGGATGGCACCCCAGAACACCGAGCGCTGCTGGCCGATGAGCCGGTCCGCGATCCAGCCACCCGGCAGCGCCAGGAGATACACGAAACCCACGTACAGGGCGTAGATCCCCGCCGCCTGCCTGTCGCTCAAGGCCAGGCCGCCGCGGTGGTTCATCACGGCGTCGCCGAGGTACAGGATCAGCATGGCCCTGAGGCCGTAGTAGCTGAAGCGCTCGAAGGCCTCGGTGAAGAACAGGTTCATAAGGCCGAGGGGATGCCCGAACAGGCTGCGGGTCGGGGCGGCGGGAGCGGCGTCGGCCATGGGATACCCGAAGGATGGAGGTCAGCGCCTG